>JAJTBU010000160.1 GCA_021286735.1 bacterium | reverse complement strand
TCGCCACCTACAATTTCGCCGGCAGAAAACCCTTCCTGTCCCTGGCCGCCGTGCCTTTTTGCCTCCCGCCCATCCTCGTCATTCTCGCCTTCATCCTCTATTACGGCAAGAACGGCTGGTTCAGCCGCGCGCTCGAGGCGGCCGGGGCGGGGCCCATCGGCAACGGCTTCCTCTATTCTTTCTGGGGGCTCGTGACCGTGCACGCCTTCTACAATTTCCCCATAATCGTTCAAAACGTAGGCTCAGTGTGGTCGAGCCTCCCCAAGAGCAGGGAAGAGGCCGCCAGGACCATGGGCGCGGGTCGATTCCGAGCCTTCGCCGCGGGGAGCCTGCCCCAGCTTCTTCCCTCGCTGCTTCAGTCGGCTAGCCTCGTTTTTCTGTTCTGTTTCTTCAGCTTCACGATCGTTCTCGTGTTCGGGGGGCTTTCGGGATCGACGCTGGAGGTGGGCATCTATCGGGCGATCCGCTTCACGGGGGACAAGCCGCGGGCCCTCGCCCTCGCCGCCGTGCAGACTGCCATCGCGCTCATGGCGGCCGGCGGATTCGAGCGCTTCGGCAGGAAGGGCGCCGCGGCCTCGAAGGGCTTCGGAGCCGTCGCGCCGAGAAAGAAGCCGAAGCGTGGGGCGCGGGCGGCGATCGCGGCCTACGAAATCCTCATCATCGTCTTTTTCCTGGGCCCGCTTTTCGCCCTCGCCGCGGAGGCGTTCACGATCCGCGACTCGATGGCGGGGGCCGCCCGCTTCGGCTTCGGCACGTTCGCGCGGCTGCTCGGCCCTGGGGCTCCCCTCCTCAGGGCCCTTCTCAACAGCCTCACCCTGAGCGGCCTGGCCGCCGTCCTAGCGACCCTGTTCGGCGCGGCGCTCTCGGCGACGGAACACTACGCCCGAAGCGGCCGCCGCTCGACCTGGATCGCCCTGCTCCCCCTCGCCCTTTCGCCGGCCCTGGTCGCCGCCGGTCTGAGCGCCATGTTCGGCTCCGGCGGGCGGGCTGTCATTGTGATCGGCCAGCTGTCCATGGCCTGGCCCTTCGTGGCCCGATCGATGGAAGCCTCCTTCGGCGCCTTGGACCGCGGAAAAAACGAAGCCGCGCGCACCCTGGGCGCCGCCCCGCTCCAAGCCTTCCTGCGGGCCGACCTGCCCCTCGTCGCGCCATCGCTGGCGAGCGCGGCGGCCTTCGCCTTCTCCATGACGATGGGCGACGCCAACATTCCCCTCCTCCTGGGCGGCGGCAGGTTCGAGACCCTGCCCCTCCTTCTCTATCGGCTCACTTCGTCGTATCGCTTCAGCGAAGCCTGCGCCGTGGGCATCGTCCTCGCCATCGCGACGAGCGTGGCGTTTTTCGTAAAGGAAGGGGCCAATGACCCATCTTGAAGTGTCGAACCTGCGCTTCGCGCGCGGCGATTTCAGCGTCTCTGTTTCCCTTTCGCTGCGAAAAGGCCAGACGGGGGTGATCCTCGGGCCCTCGGGATGCGGAAAGACGACCCTCCTGCGCTGCGTCGCTGGACTCGAGCGCCAGGACGAGGGGAGCCTCTCCCTCGGAGGGAGGGAAATCGGGGCGCTGCCGCCCGAAAAGCGCGAGCTCGGCTTCATCTTCCAGGATCTGGCGCTCTTCGACCACCTCACCGGCAGGCAGAACATCGCCTTTGGAATGAAGCTTCGCGGATTTCCGCCGGCGGTGGCCGAGGCCCGGATCGAGGCGCTCGCGGCGACGCTCAAGATTGAGGGACTTCTTGACCGCAGGCCCTTCGCCATGTCGGGCGGGGAGCGCCAGCGCCTCGCCTTCGCGCGCGCGGTGGCGCCCAGGCCGGCCTTGCTGCTCATGGACGAACCCCTCTCGTCGCTCGACGCGCCCCTGCGGCGCGAACTGCGCGCCTATCTGCGCTCGAGCCTGAAAGCCGAGCGCGTCACCGCCCTCCACGTGACGCACGATGTCGAAGAGGCGCTCGAACTCGGGGACCGCGTATTCCTGATGAAAGACGGCAGGATCATCTCCTCAGGGACTCCCGAGGAGGTGTGGAACAATCCTCCCGACGCCTGGTGCGTGCGCTTCCTCGGCTTGGGCGCGCTGCTGCCGCCCGAGACAGTCCGGAACGCGGGGGCGCGTGCCGCTCCGGGGGACGCCGACGCGCGGCGCGGGGCCTCGCTGCTCTTCGTGCCGCGCAGCTGCGCGACGCTGCGCGGCACGGGGGAATGCGAGCCGGAGCGCGGAGCCGAGGCGGTTTTTCGCGGCGAAGTCGCGGACCTGCTCTTTCTCGGCGACCATCGACGGGTGCTGGTCCGGCTGCCGGGCGCGGGGGGCACCCTGCCCTCGACCGGTCCAGCCAGAGGCGGCGCCGAAGCCGACCTGCTCGCCATCGACGCGGATCTTGCCTTTCCAATCGCCAAGGGCGAGCAGGTCGGGGTCGGAATCGATTTGGCCCGCTGCAGGCTGCTCCCCGCCGACCAGGGCGGCGGCGCCGCGAAAGTCTAGGATTCCGCGACGGCGCCGAGCAATCCCGCGATGGCCGACGCGGCCTTCGCTGCCGATTCGCCGGCCCGCCAGCGGTACGCGAAGCGGCTCGCCCCGCGGTAGAGCGGCTCGCGCGATCGATAGAGGATTTCCGCCTTCTCGCGGTAACCTTCCTCGCGCAGGAGAGGCCTCGCCTCGCGCGCCGTCTGGCCTGAAAGCCGCCTCATCAACTCCTCGAAGGGCACATCCAGCCACACCGTGACAAAAGCCTCGGCGAGCAGGTCCCGATTCGCTCCGGAAATGACGGCTCCCCCCCCCGCAGGCGAGGACCAAGCCGCCGGCGCTCGAGGCGAGCGAGCGCAGCGCCTCGGCTTCGAGCGCGCGAAAGGCCGCCTCCCCCTCCTCAGCGAAGATCGCGCGGACGCTTCTGCCCGCCGCGCTTTCGACCGCCGCGTCGAGGTCGACGAAGGGAAGCCTCACAAGTCCTGCGAGCGCCCTGCCGACGGTGGTCTTGCCCGAGCCCATGAAGCCGACGAGGGCGATCTTGAGGGGACGTTCAGAGGATTGCATCGAATACGCGCCGCCAATTCTTCGAGAGGATCTTCTCGATCGACGGCGCCGGATAGCCGCGGCCGCGCAGCGTTTCCACGAGCACCGGGTACTCGGAAGCGTCGGCGAGCACGTGGCCTTCGACCCCGCGGTAGCCGTCGAAGTCCGATCCGAGGGCGGCGCACTCGATGCCGCCGACGTTCACGATGTGGTCGATATGGTCCACGAGGTGCTCGAGGTAGGATTTCGTCGGCTTGAGCGCGACGAAGTTGGGAACGAAGACCGCTCCCACGGCGCCGCCCGAATCGGCGATCCTGCGGATCTGGACGTCGGTCAGGTTGCGCGGATGCTCGTTCAGCGCCCGGGCGTTCGAGTGCGAGGCGATGAAGGGCTTCTTCGCCGCGGCGACAACGTCGTCGAAGGCGGGATCGGACAGGTGCGACACGTCGACGATCATCCTCATCGACTCCATCTTCTCGACGAGCTGGAAGCCGAGCTTCGTAAGGCCGTCCTCGCCATCGGCCTTCACTCCGCGGCCGAAGGCGTTGCGCCGGTTCCAGGTGATGCCGATGGCGCGCACGCCTCGCGCGTAGAATTCGTCGACCGCGTCGAGGCTGCCTTCCAGCGCCTCGGCGCCCTCGATCGAGAGAAGCCCGCCCACCCGCTTGCCGGGCTGCGTCGCGGCTAGATCGGAGGCTTTCAGGATCGGGAAGAGCGCCCCTTTCGAGCGGGCGCAGGCGGCCTCGAACTCGTCGATGAGGCCGTGCGTGTATTCGCGGACGCGGGGCAGGTCCTCGTCCTCGGCGAAGAGGGCGAAGAACTGGCAGCGCACTGAGCCTTCGAGCAGCTTGGGCAGGTCGATGTGGCTCATCGCGTTGCGCGCGAGGAGGTCGCGTTTCCCGACGTCGCCGGGAATCTGGCTCTTGCCGATCACGGCGAGCAGGGCGTCGCAGTGGGCGTCGATGATGGAGAAGTCGTACTCGCCAGAGGAGATTCCGGCGGCCTGGAAGTTTTGCATCGAAGCATCCTTTTTTGGCTTAAGCTCGCGGGCGGCATCGGTCGCCGCGCTTTGTCTCGCGTTCGCGATCACATCGCGAGCGATTACAGCTCGCTGGCGATTATATATCGCCGCCCGCCTTGACGCGAGCGATTTCGTCGCGCAGGAGCGCGGCCTCCTCGAATTCCAGGTTCTTGGCGTGCTCGAGCATGCGCTGTTCCAGGGCCTTGAGCAGGGATTTGCGCTGCTCGGGAACGAGCATGTTGTGCGTCTTCTTGAGCAGGCTGACCTCGTCCAGGGTGGTGTCGACCTTCTCTTCCTTGTGGCGCTCGAGGATGTCCCGCACCGATTTCTTGATCGTGGTGGGGGTTATCCCGTGCTCGGCGTTGTAGGCCGTCTGGATGGCCCGCCTGCGGTTGGTCTCGCCGATCGCCACCCTCATGGCCTCGCTCTCCCTGTCGGCGTACATGACGACGATGCCCGCCGCGTTGCGGGCCGCGCGCCCGATGATCTGGATGAGGCTCGTCGCGGAGCGCAGGAAGCCTATCTTGTCGGCGTCGAGGATGGCTATGAAGGAGACTTCCGGAAGGTCTATGCCCTCCCGGAGCAGGTTGATGCCGACTAGCACGTCGAACTCGCCCGCGCGGAGCTGGGTGAGGATCTCGACACGCTCGATGGTCTCGACTTCGGAGTGGATGTAGCGCACGCGCAAGCCCAGCCCTCCCAGGTATTCGGAGAGCTCCTCGGCCATCTTCTTGGTGAGGGTGATGATGAGGCTGCGCTCCCCGTTTGCCGCGCGCTCGCGCACCCGGGCGTAGATGTCCTCCATCTGGCCCTCGGTGGGCCTCACGACGATCTCAGGGTCCACGAGGCCGGTGGGCCTGATCATCTGCTCCGCGACGACCGAGGACCGCTCCAGCTCCGTCTGGCCCGGCGTGGCTGAGACATAGACGACCTGGTTCACCATGCGCTCGAATTCCTCGATCTTGAGCGGCCGGTTGTCCAGGGCGCAGGGCAGCCTGAAGCCGTAGTCGACGAGGGAAGTCTTCCTGCTCCGGTCGCCCGCGTACATCGCGCCGACCTGCGAGAGCGTCACGTGGGATTCGTCGATGAAGGTGACGAAATCTTTGGGGAAGTAGTCGATCAGGACTCCGGGGCGCTCGCCGGGAGTCCTGCCGGAGAGGGGGGCCGAGTAGTTCTCGATGCCGGGGCAGTAGCCCATCTCCTCCATCATCTCCAGGTCGTACTCGGTGCGCGACTTGATCCGCTGCGCCTCGATGAGCTTGTTCTGGGACATGAAGCGCCCGTACTGCTCCTCCAGGTCCGCCCGTATCCGCTCGACGGCCTTGTGCACCTGGTTCTCCGGCATGACGAAGTGCTTGGCGGGGTAGACGACCGCCTCGTCCAAGTCGTCGCCCGCCTTGCCTGTGAGGGGGTCGAACTTGCGGATGCGGGCCACGGTGTCGAAGTCCAGCTCGATCCTGTAGGCTTCCTCGAGGTAGGCGGGATAGATTTCGAGCAGGTCGCCGCGGACCCGGAACTTGCCGCGCTCCAGGATCATGTCATTGCGCTCGTACTGGAGGTTGACGAGGTTACGCTTCACCGTCTCGAGGTCGATGACCTTGCCCTTGTCCAGGTATATGCGCATCTCGCGGTAGAGGTCGGGCGATCCCAGGCCGTAGATGCAGGAGACGGTGGCGACGATTATGACATCGCGGCGCTCCATCAGGGCGGCAGTGGCCGAGAGCCGCATGCGGTCGATCTCGTCGTTGATGCTCGAGTCCTTCTCGATGTAGAGGTCTTTCGAGGGGACATAGGCCTCGGGCTGGTAGTAGTCGTAGTAGGAGACGAAGTACTCCACAGCGTTGTCGGGGAAAAAGCCCTTGAACTCGCGGTAGAGCTGGGCCGAAAGCGTCTTATTGTGCGAGATGATCAGGGCGGGCTTCTGCAGCTTTTCGATCACCTTGGCCATGGTGAAGGTCTTGCCCGAACCGGTGACGCCCTTGAGGGTCATGTATTTCGCGCCCGACGATGCGGCGTCC
>JAJTBU010000159.1 GCA_021286735.1 bacterium | reverse complement strand
TCAACCTGCCCGAAGCCACACGCATCTCGATCATCGCCGAGGCGAAGAAGCTCGATGGTTCTGAAGCTGCCAAAGTCTACGATCAAAATACTTTCGTTGAGTTCTGGGATGCCAATACAACAGCAGAATCGACGTCAGGATCGGAGATCCAGAAGAAAAATTCTTCTATATCAAGATCCTGCATTCCAGCTTTGTCCTTTACCGCTAGCGCTGGCCAGTC
This sequence comes from bacterium, assembly GCA_021286735.1. Taxonomy (GTDB): domain Bacteria; phylum Spirochaetota; class Spirochaetia; order Treponematales; family Rectinemataceae; genus JAJTBU01. Next base: position 5,852 of record JAJTBU010000159.1, on the reverse strand, counting down.
AGAATACTATATTCCTATTGTCGGCAGGAACCCAATCCCACGCCCGGCTAAAATCTATGTCCAAGTCTCAACCGGCTCGGGCGAGCCCGCTGTCTACACGGCGACGTTGGAATAGGCTGAGTCGATAAGGCCAAAGGCATGAGCGCAAATACCAAGGCGATCATCGCGGAACTGTTCGACCGCGGCGACGTCTACTATAATCTCCAGGGTTCGACGCCCGAGGCGGTGATCGGCTCGCTGGCTAAGCTCGCCAAGCTGCCCAAGGGCGTCGATCGCGCCGCCCTGAAGGCGGCCCTGCTGGCGCGCGAGGGCCTTGGCTCGACTGCGATCGGGAACGGCTTCGCCATCCCCCACCCTCGGCAGCGGCTCCTGGCCGAGGCGGGCACGGGCTTCGTCGCCGTGGGATACCTGGACGAGCCGGTAGAATGGGGAGCGCCCGACGACGCGCCCGTCACGACGGTCTTCCTCCTCCTGTCGTCCTCGGCCGACGAGCACCTGACGGCGCTTTCGGGCTTGGCCTGCCTGGCCAACGATCAGGCCTTTAGGACCCTCGTCGAGGGGCAGCCGGTCAAATCGGCGATCATCGAATTCCTGAAGAGCCGGAAGTCCTGCGCCTGAGGGTGGCCCGCGGGGGCATAAAAAAAGCGGCGCACGAGGCGCCGCTTTTTTTATCGCATGAAACTATCGCTTGAACCCCGTGGCCACGAGGTAGGTCTCGAAGGATATCGCGCGGCAGGCCTCGGGCTTGAAGGCCCTCGCCTGGGCGAAGCGCCCCTTGAGCGCCGTGATCAGGCGCTTCTCCTCGCCGCCCTGGAAAATCTTCATCACGAGGGAGCCGCCCGGCGCGAGGACCTCGAGGCCCAGGCCCATGACCGATTCGACGAGCTCCTCGGAGCGCGACTGGTCCACGAGGCGGTTGCCGGTGGTCGAGGGGGCCGCGTCGGACACGACGAGGGAGTAGGGGCCTAACTCGCGCAGCCGGGCGCGGATCGCCTCGTCGAGGATTGAGCCCTTGATGAAGGTGAAGTTCGCGTCGGGCGGCGCTATGCCCAGGTCCTGGATGTCCACGGCGGCGAGCTTGCCGGCGCCCGCCAGCTTCCGCAATATCCAGAGGCTCCAGGAGCCGGGCGCCGCGCCGATGTCCAGTATGGCCGGGCTGCCGCCGGCCTTCATCAGGCCGAACTTGGCGACGATCTCCTCCAGCTTGTAGACGGAGCGGGCGGGATAGCCCTCCTTCTTGGCCTTGAGCGTCCAGAAATCGGGCTTCTCGTATCCCGCCATCCTTACCCCCTCGCCAGCTGGCGGTTCAACCGCTCGATGAAGTCGGCAGGCTTGACGAACTTCTGCCCCTCGGAGAGGAGGGCCTGGTCGAGGAGGATGTTCGCGAGGTCGTCCAGGTCCTGGCCGAGGGCGGCGTCCTCCGGGGAGGCGGCGCGGCGCTCCTCGAGGGCGGCGAGCTTCTTGACGAGGGCGTGGGAGGGATTGATCTCCAGGATGGGCGACGCCTCGGGCAGCTCGGCGTTGCCGAGCCTCATCATGAGCTCGCGGTACTGGAGCGTGGGGTCGTCCTTGTCCATGACGACGCAGGAGGGGCTCTTGGCCAGGCGCTTGGAGAGGCGCACATCCTTGACCTTGGCGCCGAGGACGCGCTTGGCGGCCTCGGTGGCGGCCTTGGCCGCGGCCTCGTCAGCGGCTTCCCCCGCGTCGTCGAGATCCCCGTCGGAATCGGCGTGGTTCACGCTCTTGAAGCTCATGCCCTCGTACTCGGCCATGGTGGCGAAGGCGATCTCGTCGATCTCGTCGGCGCCGATCAGCACCTCGATGCCCTTGGCCGCGAAGGCCTCGAGCAGCGGGCTGGCCCGCAGGCGCTCCTCCTTGTTGCCGGTGATGTAGTAGATCACCTTGCGCTCGCCCGCCCTGGTCTTGTACTCTTCGAGGCTGGTCCAGCCCTCTACGGCGGTGCTCTTGTAGCGCACCAGGCCCATCAGGGTCTTCTGGTTCTGCCAGTCGGAGCAGAGGCCTTCCTTGATCTGGGTGTTGAAGAGGTCGGAGAACTTCCTGTACTTGTCGGGATTGTTCTTGGCCAGGGATTCGAGCTCGGCGAAAATCTTCTTGAGGGAAGCCTGCTGGATCGTCGTCATGACGCGGTTCTGCTGGAGGATCTCGCGGCTGACGTTGAGGGGCAGGTCGTCCGAATCGATCACGCCGCGAACGAAGCGGAAATACTGCGGCAGGATGTTCGTCTCCCTGTCGGTGATGAAGACCCGCTTGATGTAGAGCTTGATGCCCTGCTGGGCGACGGGATAGTAGAGGTCGCCCGGCACCTTGGAAGGCACGTAGAAGAGGGAGTTGTACTCGATGGTGCCCTCGGCCTTGGTGTGGAGCCAGAAGAGGGGCTCCTCCTCGTCGCCGGAGAAGGACTTGTAGAACTCGACGTAGTCCTTGTCCTCCAGCTCCGACTTCGGACGCCTCCAGAGGGCGCTGGCCGCGTTGGTCTGCTCGTCTACGAACTCCTTGCCCTCCTCTTTGCCGTCCTTGTCGTACTTGGGCTCCCGCGAGACGAGGTGGATGGGGTAGGCGATGTGGTTGGAGTATTTTTTCAAGAGGCTGTCCAGGGACCAGCGGGAGAGGTACTCGGAGCCCTCCTCGTTGACGTGGATCTTGACGTCGGTGCCGAAGCCCTCGCGCGTGGAGGGCTCGATCGAGTACTGGCCCTTGCCCGTGCTGGACCAGCAGAAGGCCTGGTCGGCGCCGGCCCTGCGGCTGATCACCTCGACGTTGTCGGAGATCATGAAGACGGAGTAGAAGCCCACGCCGAACTGGCCGATCAGGTTGGAATCCTTCCTCTCGGTGTCGGAGAGCTTGTCGATGAAGGCCTTGGTGCCAGATCGGGCGATGGTGCCCAGGTTGGAGGCCAGCTCCTCCTCGTTCATGCCCACGCCGTTGTCCGACACCACGATGGTCTTGGCGTCGCGGTCGACGAAGATCGATATCTTGGGATCGAAGGAAATCGACTTGAAGGCGTCGTCGGAGACGGTCAGGTAGCGGAGCTTGTCGATCGCGTCGGAGGCGTTGGAGACCAGCTCGCGGAGGAAGACTTCCTTGTGCGAGTACAGGGAGTGGGTGATGAGTTCCAAAAGCTGGGACACTTCGGTTTTGAATGCATGCTTGGACATACGTACCTCTTTAGGAAGTTAAGGTGTTTGATTCGTATGGATGAAATATACTAAATTTTCGCGCCGTGAGGAATGGCGGAGGCCCGGGCGGCGGCGAAAAACCGCGCCGCGGCCGGCGCGGTTTGACAATTTCGGCGGCCGGGTGCTAGAGTACATCCGCCCGCCAGCGTGGCGGGCCCGTCTCTATGACGGGAAGGCGGGGGAAGCGGGTGTTCGAAGGGCTGAAGACGGTCAAGGAAAAGGAGAAACTCCTCTACGCGCGCATCGTGGCGGGCGCGGGAGCCTTCGTCCGGGCAGTCGCCGCGGCGCCTCGCCGTTTCTGGGCATGGGGCCGCCAGCGGACCAGCATCGTCATCGCGCCGCACTCGGCGCGGGCATCACGGAGACTTCAGTTCAGCCTCTTCGCGCTGGGGCTGATCGGCGCCGCGGCCCTGGGGCTCTTCGGCTTTTCGGCTTTTTCCGCGGGCAGGTACGCCGTCACGGCCGCCATGCTCGCCGGCGCCCGGCGCGAGCTGGCCGATTCCCAGGCGGCGATCGACGAGCTGCGCGATAGCGTCGAGGCGCTCTCCGGTTCTGCCCTGCGCTTCGAGACGAAACTTTCCGAAGTGCTGGAGATCGCCGCGCGCCGCAAGGGGCAGCAGACGGCTGTCGGCTCCGCGGCGGCAAAAGGCGCGGCCGGGGCCGCCGGGACTGCGGGAGCCGCCGACGCCGAGGCACTGGGGGTCGCCGGCCTGACGGGCCTCCTCAACATGCAGTATTCGGGCGGCCTAGCGAACCGCGAGCTGGACCGCCTCACGGGACTTTCGCGCTATCTGGACCAGGCGGCGCCCGGCCTCGAGCAGCTGGCCACGATCCTGGCCGGCCAGAAGGAGATAATGTCGGAGATACCCAATATCTGGCCCATCCAGGGCGGCGTCGGGCACATCTCGATGTACTTCGGGCAGAACGAGAATCCCTTCTCGGGCGGGCAGTGGTATCTCCACACGGGCATCGACATTTCGACCTTCGGCGTCGGCAATCCCATCCTGGCCACCGCCGACGGCAAGGTGATCGACGTGAGCTACGACGGCGGCCTGGGCAACAGCATCACGATACAGCACAGCCACGGCTTCCTGACGCGCTACGGCCACCTGCGCTCGACCGGCGTCCGCAAGGGCCAGCAGGTGGTCCAGGGCCAGGTGATCGCCACTTTGGGCAACAGCGGCAAGACCACGGGGCCGCACCTGCACTACGAAGTGCACCTGGGCACGAGCCTGATCGATCCCTTGCGCTTCCTGAACATCAGGAAGGCGGTGGGGCAATGAGTTCGGAAACGCCAATGAAGCCGGCGGCGACGCCCAAGACCGCGGCGGCATCTAAGCCGGCGGCGGCCGGGAGGCGCGTCATCGACGAATGCCTGGTCGGCGTCGGTTCCCGCTTCGACGGGACGCTCGTCTGCGGTGGTCTGATCCGCGTCGAGGGCGAATGCTCGGGCAGGCTCGAATCGGCGGGCACGATCGTCGTGGCGGCGGGCGCCGCGGTCAATGCCGAGCTGAAGGCCTCCGAGGTGATCGTGGCGGGCAGGCTTGAGGGCAGCATCGAGGCCTCGCGCCGCGTCGACCTTGTCCCGGGGGCGAAGGTCCGCGCCGAAATCCGCTCACGCGCCTTCAGGCTGGAAGAGGGCGCCTGGTTCCGCGGCACGGTGGCGGGCTATCCCGAGGTTCCGGCCGACCAAGCTTGAGCGCCGGAGGCCTTTGCCGCGCGGCAGGGCTGACGCGTCCGCTGTCCCGGTCAAGGCGGCCCTCGGTATCAATTCCAAGCCGATCATGATAATATAAGCGAATGCGGCGCATCGCCGCGCAGTTCAAGGAGATTACGCATGTCCGATTACCATAGAGAGCGCGGCGGCCATCGCCAGGGCGGCGCGAACGCCGATAACCTCGAGGCGCTCGAATCCGACCGCTCGGAATTCAACTCCCGCGGGGAAGCTAGTTCCCGAGGGAACAATCGCGGCGACTCTGGCCGCGGCGAACAGAGCCGATCCCGCGCCGCCGAGGGGATTCCCGAAACCCTCTACCGCCTCCGCACGCCCCACTCCAACGAGACCTCGTACGGATATTTCAACGCGCCGGCCTCGGGATGGCCGCATTTCCGCACGGAGGCCGAACTCGAGGCCCTGCTCGAAGGCCCGATCGCCCAGGACTCCGAGCGCTCGGAATCTTCGGCGGCGGAGGATATCCCCGACCTAGGCCCGAGCTTCGCCGAGATCGGCGATCAGGCGCTGAGCCCCGAAGCGGCGGGAGCCTCGTCCGAGGCCGATGCGGCCTCCGCCGAGGAGACACCGGCCGATGCGGCGCAGGTTCCTGCCGAAGATATGGCCGCCGAGGATGCGGCCGCCGAAGCCGCGGCCTTCGCGGCGGCGGCCTCGCGCGAGGCCTTCCCCGCGGGGCCGGCCGCCGCGCCCGATACCGAGGCAGCTGTGGCTGCCCCCGCCGCCACGGTTGTCGCAGCGGCCCCAGCGGCGCCCCTCATCCCTGCGCGGGCCCTCGTCGTCGCGCCCACGAAGTACGGACGCGACGTGGTCGAAGTCCAGGGCCTCGCCACGGACACCGCCTACCTCAACCAGGACGAAATCGTCCTGATCGAGCGCCCGGCCAGCATCGACGACCTGCGCAAGCTCAAGGAGAACAAGGAGAA
>JAJTBU010000158.1 GCA_021286735.1 bacterium | reverse complement strand
TCGGCAACGTGAAGTATTTCCGCGAGGACCTCGCGAACTTCGAGAAGATAAAGACGCAGACCTATATGGCCGCCTCCAGCGAGATCCAGGCCGACCGCATCGCCAGCCTGCTCCAGGAGTCGTCGGCGGCGATCATCGTGGGAGAACTCTCTGCGGGATACGCCATACCGGCCCTCCAGATGCGCGTCGTCCAGGAGAACGAGATATTCGGCCGCCGCAAGCGCGTTCCCAAGAGCCTCGCCACGACGAAGAGCTCGATCATCGACAGCTTCGTCGAGCTTTCGCCGGGCGATTACGTCGTACACGTGAACTACGGCATCGGGCGTTTCGCGAGCATCGAGCGGATGAGGGTCCTCGGCAACGAGCGCGACTACATCAAGGTCGAGTACGCCGACGACGAGACGGTCTTCGTGCCCATCGAGCAGGCGAACCTCATCCAGCGCTATATCGGCAACGAGGGCGAGAGCCCCCGCCTGGACAAGCTCGGCTCCAAGTCCTGGGAAAACCGCAAGAACCGCGTCAAGAAATCGGTGGAGGAGCTGGCCGAGCGGCTCATCCGCATCTACGCCCGCCGCAAGGCCGCGAAAGGCTACGCCTTTCCCAAGGACGGCGAGTGGCAGACCGAGTTCGAGGCCGCTTTCCCGTACCAGGAGACCCTCGATCAGCTCAAGTGCATCGAGGAGATCAAGACCGACATGGAGCTGGACAAGCCGATGGACCGGCTGGTCTGCGGCGATGTCGGCTACGGGAAGACGGAGGTCGCCCTGCGAGCCTGCTTCAAGGCGATGATGTCGGGCAAGCAGGTCGCCTTCCTCGCGCCCACCACCATCCTCGCCGAGCAGCACTTCGAGAATTTCCGGGACCGCCTCGAGGGCTACCCGATCCAGATCGCCATGATGTCGCGCCTCGTCGAGAAGAAGCAGCAGAAGAAGACATTGCAGGCTCTCGCCGAGGGGAAGATCGACATGGTCATCGGCACGCACCGCCTCCTGCAGAAGGATGTCGTCTTCAAGGATCTGGGCCTCCTCGTGATCGACGAGGAGCAGCGCTTCGGCGTCAAGGCCAAGGAGAGGCTCAAGGAGATCAAGGCGGGCATAGACTGCCTCACGCTCACCGCGACGCCGATCCCGCGGACTCTCCACATGTCCATGCTCAAGATCAGGGACATGTCCATCCTCCAGACGCCGCCCGCCACGCGCCAGCCGATTCAGACCTTCGTCGAGGAGTTCAATCCGGAAGTGGTCGCCAAGGCGATCCGCAGCGAGATGGAGCGGGGAGGGCAGGTGTTCTACCTCCACAACAGGGTCGAAAGCCTCCAGGAGGTCGAACAGTTCATCCGCTCCGTGGTGCCCGAGGCCCTGACCGAATCGGCCCACGGGCAGATGGAGGTCGGCGAGCTCGAGGACATCATGCACCGCTTCATCCACGGCGCCTTCCACGTCCTGGTATCCACCACGATCATCGAGAACGGCATCGACATCCCCAACGTCAACACGATCATCATCGACAGGGCCGACATCTACGGCGTATCGCAGCTCTACCAGCTCAAGGGCAGGGTGGGGCGCTCGGACCGCGAGGCCTACGCCTACCTCCTCTACCCGGACAAGCGGGCGCTGAGCGAAATCGCGATGAAGCGGCTCCAGATCATCTCGGACTTCACCGAGCTGGGTTCGGGATTCAAGGTGGCCATGAAGGATCTCGAGGTTCGCGGCGCCGGCAACCTCCTGGGCCGCGAGCAGTCGGGGGACATCTACGCCGTCGGCTTCGACATGTACCTGAGGCTCCTGGACGAGGCGGTGAACGCCCTTTCCGGCACTCCCCAGGAGGAGGAAGAGCCTTACCTGGAGCTCGAGTATTCGGGCTACATTCCCGACTCCTACATCTCCATGCCCATGATCAAGATGGAGATCTACAAGAAGATCGCCTCGATCTATCGCCAGGGCGACCTGGACGGGCTGCAGGAGGAGCTGGAGAGCCGCTTCGGCCCCCTGCCCGACGAGGTCCAGTCCCTGCTTTCGCTCGCCGAGATACGCATCCTCTGCAGGAAACTCTCGGTGTCGATGCTCAAGGAAAGGGCGGGCACGGTGACCGTCGAATTCTCGAAGGTGTCGAAGATTTCGGTGGACCGCCTCCTCAGGCTGATGCGCGAATCGAACGGGCGGGTGAAGCTCGACCCGAGAAAGCCGAACGCCATCATCCTGCAGACCAAGGCCATCGGGCTGCGCGAGAAGAGCGAATTCATCCGCGAGCGCCTTGCCTCCCTGGCCTGACCGGCCCTAGCGCGTGTCGCGGGGCCGCAGTCCCGCCCTGCTCCCGAAGAGGAAGACCGCCGGCACTTTGCCGATCGGCGGCGCGGGGGAAGCTTTCCAGGCCCTGACGGGCCTGCTCTCGACGCGCTCTCCCGCGCCGCAGAGGCCGGCGGCGACGCAGAGCCAGGCTTCGTCCGGCAAGAGGGCGACGAGATCGGACAGGAGGGCGTCGTTCCGGTACGGCGTCTCGATGAAGAGGCGCGTCATACCGTCGCGCCGGAAATCGCCCGCCAGGCGCTGGATGGCTGAGCGCCGCGCCGCCCTGTCCTGGGGCAGGTAGCCGAGGAAGGAGAAGCGCTGGGCTTCGAGTCCCGAGGCGATGAGGGCGAGCATGAGCGACGAGGGGCCGGAGACGGGCACCACTTTTATGCCTTTCGCGTGCGCTTCGGCCACGAGGGCGGCCCCGGGGTCCGCCACGCAGGGCAGTCCGGCCTCGGAAAAGAAGCCCGCGTCGGCCCCTGCGAGGATCTCGGACAGGAGTCCGGGTATCGCTTCCGGCGGGCTGTGCTCGTCGAGCACCTTGAGCGACAGCTTCTCCATCCCCCCGCGGTCCTTCAGCCGCGAGAGGAGCCTGAGCGCGGTGCGCTCGGATTCCACGATGAACGAGGGCAGCGAGGCGAGCAGGGAGAGGGCGAGCGCCGGCAGGGTCCGGGCGAGCGTCTCGGGGTCCCAGGTTTCCGCCTCGTAGGGGTGGAGGGGCGCCGGCAGGAGGAAGAGCTTGCCGGGCTTGGAAGGCGGGGTCACGAGCACAACCTCTCGAAGGCCTCCTGGGCCAGCGAGGCGAAAAGGCGCTGATCGTACCAGCTCTGGCTGGAGAAGGCGTCGGTATAGTAGTCGACCAAAGACTGCATCTCCCTGCCCTTCATTCCGCGCCGCCTGCCATCGACGGCCATCTCGTGCTCCTTTAGGCGGAACGCCTTCGTGCCGGCGAAGATCAGGCGGAAATCCTCGATCTTGTCGCGGCCGAGATTGGCCATGCAGGCGAAAGTGGCCGTATGCGGGCCCGGCAGCGCGTTTCCCCCCAGGCTGCGCACGAAGATGAAGTTGTATGAAAAGAGGGGGATGCGGATCCTGGCCATGAGCGTGGCGGGCGGGAAGCTCGGCGATCCGTCCTCCCCGCAGAGATGCGACAGGCCCGCCCAGCGCGCGCCCGCGGCCGAGCGCAGTTCGATCTGCGCGTCCAGGCAGGCCAGGACGGGCCAAAGATCCATGAACCGGTTCTTGCAGCAGAGATTGCCGCCCAGGGTGGCGATGTTCCGCACCCCGTGGTTCGCGATGCCGCCGATCACATCGTAGAGCGGCTCCGGCAGGGTTCCCGAAGCGAGGGTCCTCAGGCCCGTCAGCGTGGTGCAGCTGCCCAACTCCAGGAACTGTTCGGTGCGGACGGTCTTCCGCAGTTCCTTTATCTTCACGATCGACGCCACCTGCCGCTCGAGCGCTATCGAGCGCGTCGGCTGGGAGCCGACGATCTCCGTGCCTCCCGCCACCAGCTGGAGTTCGGGATTCGCGCGCAGGAGCTCGAGCGTCTCGGCTATCGTCTCCGGGAAATAGACCTCACTTATTCGCACGGTTGAACTTCCTCTTGCTCCGGGCATCAGCGGCCAGCCCGATGGCCTTGATCAGCGAGATCGGGTCGGTGCACGCGCAGGACACCATGTCGAGCTGTTCCATCGCGGCCTTCTCGTCGGGCAGGGGGTGCCGCTCGAGCAGATCCACAATGGCCATGATCTTGGCCGTGCGGCAGAAGGGGCAGGGAAGGGCTCCCGCCTGGCGCAGCGCCTCCTCGATCTCGGCCACTTCGGGGCTGTCGGCGATCCCCTCGAAGGTGACGACGCGGGCGCCCTTCGCTTTGAAAGCCGGCAGGAGGCAGGATTGGACGAGGCGGCCGTCGAGAAAGACAAAGCAGCGGCCGCATCGGCCCGACAGGCAGTCCGGGAGGAGGCTGGCGATCGATAGGCGGTCGCGGAGGACGTCGACGAGCCGGTCCCCGCTTCGCGCCTGGAGATGTCTCATCTCGCCGTTAACGTTGATGTCGACGATCATGGTGTCTCCAGGAGCTTGAGGATCTCGCTGCCGTCCAGGGGCAGCTGTCGGGGATCGATGCCCAGAGCCTGGGTGAGCGCGCTGTAGAAGGCGGCGGGCACCGTTATGAAGGGCAGCTCCCCGAGCCCGCGCGGAACGACGCTCCTGTCCGCGTCGATGAACTCTATCCCGATGAAAGGCAGTTCCGTGAGGCCGAGCCGGCGCTCGTGGAGGTACTGCTCCCCCTCGCCGCCGTGGGGGTCGAAGTCCCCGCCCGTGCAGAGGTTCAGCGCGCTGATGACGGAAGCCCGGAGCGACGCGCGCGCCAAGGCCTCGTTCACGATTTTTCCGGCTTCGACGACCATCCAGACGGCGATCGGTTTGGGATTGCCGCTGAGCGCGTCGACCTCGATCTCCACGGCCGTGCCGCACCACGAGGCCGATTCGAAGAGCTGGGCGCCGAGCGCGGGGGCCCCCGAATCGTCGACGGCCTTGAGCGCCTTTGTCTGTGCCTTGGCGCTCAGGGGCAGGCTTTCCCGGAACCTGCGCTTCTGGATGGCGCGGCAGGTCCGATCGATGAGCTTGGTGACCAGCGAGGAGCCCCGGGAAAGGGTGAGGGGGCCGCCGGCGGCGACGGCATCGGAGTCGGGGCTGGCGAAACGGATGTTCTGCTCGGGGATCGCCAGGATTCCGGCGGCCGTCTTCCTCCACATCGCCTTGAGGCTCTCGGAGCCGATCGCCGCCTGCGTTTTGATGGTGAGCCGCAAGTCGCGCTCCAGCGTGGTCTCCACGGTGTAGGCGCTCGTCGGTCCCCGCTGCGCGAAGGAGCGGCCGGTCTGGTAGCCGACCGTCAGCGCGATGCCTCGTATGACGCCATCGCGGCTGCCGGGGTCGCGCTTCTTCACGAGCTCGTAGCTGGCGTACTTGCGCCGATAGTCGGAAATCTTCTCGAGCTTGCGGTGGATCTTGGCGAAGGGGATCTCGTAGTCCAGCGGCTTGGAGCCGAAATTCGACGAGCCCTTGGCGAGTATGTTGAGCGCCTTGATCTCGGCGGGCGCCTTGCCGAGTTTTTTGGCGAGGTGATTCAAGTGCGCCTCGATCGAGAAGAACGCGTGGGTCGAGCCGATGCTGCCCATGGCGCCCAGGGGGATTATGTTGGAGCGGATGGCATAGGCCTCTATCCTGACCGCCGGGCATTGGTAAATGCCGGTGATCGCCGCCGTGGCCTGGTGGACGAGCTCCTCGGCCATCGGGTTGCAGGCGCCGATATTGATGATGATGCGCGCGTCGAGGGCCTGGAGCCTGCCCTGATCGTCGATCGCCGTCTTGATGGTGATGGCGCTTCTGGCCTGCTTGGGGGTGCGCAGATAGTCTTCCTCGCGCGTGTAGAGGATGCGGACCGGCTTGCGGCAATGCTTGGCAGCCATCGCGGCCTGGGCGGCCACGACGGAGGGGAACCAAAGCCTGCCATCGAGGGCCCTGCCCAGCTCAGTGGGCCGGACGACGATATCCTCCTCGGCGACTTTGAGGGCGGCCGCGACGGACCGGCGCACGTGGGATGGCCACTGCGACGCGCAGTAGATCGCCATCTTGTCGTATTCCCAATTGGCGATGGCGCCCATCGGCTCGCTGTAGTGGTGGTCGAAAATCCCGTTGCGGTATACGGCGCGGTCGATGCGGGGGCTCTTCTCGAAAACCTGGTCGACATCTCCGTATTCGGCGTTGTAGCGGAAGGCGATCTGCG
>JAJTBU010000157.1 GCA_021286735.1 bacterium | reverse complement strand
TCCTGCAATCGTCGTCGACCTTGACGATGACGGTGCCTTCCTTGACGGAGTGGACCGTGCCGTGGACGCCGCCGATCGTGACGACCTTGTCGCCCTTCTTGACCGCGTCGATCATTTTCTTCGCCTCTTTCTGCTTCTTGTTCTGGGGACGGATGATGAGGAAGTAGAAAACGACGAACACGAGGCCGAAGGTGACGAGCGTCGAAACCATCTGGCCGGTAGAGTTAGCCGCGGCCGCCTGCAGGAGGACAAGGCCATTGCTGATAACGTTCATATACAATCCTTTACATAAAGATTCGAAAAAAAGTACCACGGATACTCGAGACTCGTCAAGCTTAACACGTGGGCGGCGCCGCGGAAGCGCGGACTCAGGCCACTACGACCGTGCCCGCCCTGCCCTCGACCGCGGCGGTGGCGTTCTCGAGGCTCGTGATGATGACGCGGGCGCCGCCGCGCCTGACGAAGTCGCAGGCGGCCTCGATCTTCGGCCCCATCGAGCCCTTGGGGAACTGGCCCTCGGCCAGGTAGCGCTCGCACTCGGCCACGGTGAGGCGGTCGAAGACTTTCTGGTCGGGCTTCTTGAAATTGATCGCCACCTTGTCCACGCCCGTCAGGATGATGAGCTCGTCGGCCTCGATCAGGTTGGCGAGAAGGGCGGAGGCCCTGTCCTTGTCGATGACGGCGTCGACGCCCTCGAGCCTTCCGTCGGCCTCGCGATAGACGGGAATGCCGCCGCCGCCCACCGCGATGACGATCTTGCCATCGTCGATGAGATCCTTGATCGTTTCCTTCTCGACGACGTCGAGGGGGATGGGGCTGGGGACGACTCTGCGGAAGCCGCGGCCCGGGTCTTCCTTGATGATCCAGCCGCGGGAGCGGAGCTTCTCGACCTGTTCGGCCTTGTAGAAGGGACCGACGTACTTCGTGGGATTGAGCATGGAAGGGTCCGCAGGATCCACCTCGACCTGGGTGATGACGGTGACGACGTCCTTGCTGATTCCCTTGAGGCGCATGGTGTTGGCGAGGCTCTGGGCGATCATGTAGCCCATGGAGCCCTGGGTGTCGGCCACGATGACCCCGAGGGGCGACGGGGGCACCTGGGCGCTGGCGGCCTCGTTCTGGATGAGATGGACGCCCACCTGCGGGCCGTTGCCGTGGGTGAGGACGACCTTGTGCCCATCGGCGATCATGCCGACGATGGCGGCGAGGCTTTTGCGCGTATTAGCGAACTGCTGGGTGATCGTCCCCTCGGTGCCTTCTTCTATGATGGCGTTGCCGCCCAATGCGACCACGATCGTCTTGCGGTTGGTCATCGTATCTCCTTCCGCGCCCTGTGCGCGCAGACTGGCAAGTATATCATTTTTCAGCCGCCAGGCAAGCGGGATATCTTTATATGGGGCAAATATATATTTATGTAGTATCGGTGCATAATTATGCTATGCGGCGCACGCGGACCTTCGCGCACGCGGAGCTTCGCGCATGCGGAGCTTCGCGCATGACAAAGTCGAGGACCTGGGCTATAGTGATCGCCATGATCATCATAAGGGCGACGGTCCTGGGCATGTGCATGGGCGTACGGCGAGCCGGCGACACGGCCCGGCGCGCCGCCGTCGAAGGCGGGCGCCTCGGGCGGCGCGTCTTCACCTACGGTCCGCTGATCCACAACCCGCAGGCCGTGGCCGAGCTCGAACGGGCAGGACTCACCGTCCTGGACACGGCGGCTTTCGACAGGGGCGATCTCGACGAGGAAGCCGCCGGAAGCATCGTCGTGATACGGGCGCACGGAGCGCCGCCCGAGGTCTTCGAGCATCTGCGCCGCCTCGGGGCAACCGTGGTGGACGCCACCTGCCCCCGCGTCCTACGCAGCCAGGCCAAGGCGAGGGAGCTTCTGGAGCGCGGCTACGCGGTGGCGATCGCCGGAGACCGCTCGCACGGCGAGGTGGCTGGTATCCTGGGCCACGCGCCCGGAGCCGTCGTCGTCGAGAACGCGGCCGAGGCGGAACGCCTCGCCGTGGAATGGGCGGGGCGGCGCGTCGCGCTGATCGCCCAGACGACGATAAAGAAGAGCGAGTACGACGCCATCGCGGAGAAACTGCGCCGGGGCTGCCCCGAATTCCTGGCCGTGGAGACCCTCTGCCCCGCCACCGCGGAGCGGCAGGCCTCGCTGGCCGAGCTGGCGGCGCGCGTGGACGCCCTCGTCGTCGTGGGCGGAAAGAACTCGGCGAACACCCAGCGGCTCTTCATGGCCGCGGCGGAGAGCGGAAAGCCAGCCTGGCACATCGAGACGGCCGAGGAATTGCCGCCGGAAATCTACGCGTACGAACGGATCGGACTCACCGCCGGAGCATCCACGCCGGACTCGATGGTCGACGACGTCGAGCGCGCCCTCCTGGAAAACGCGGGAGCGAAAGGGGAAAAGGCATGACGCCCGTGAAAATCATCGGCATCTGCGGGGGCTCGGGATCGGGCAAGACGACGATCGTGCGGAAGATATCCGAACTGGTTTCGGATTTCGTCTTCATCCCCCAGGACAACTACTACAAATCGGCGGAATACATCTCCAACGCGAACATCACCGCCTTCAACTTCGACCACCCCGACGCCTTCGACAACGACCTCATCATCGAGCAGCTCTCCGCGCTCAAGCGGGGGGAAGCCATCGAGATGCCCACCTACGATTTCGTCCACCATCGGCGCACCCAGGAGACGATAGCGGTCGAGCCCAGGAAAGTGGTGATCTTCGAGGGCATCATGATCTTCACGAACAAGGCGGTGCGCGATCTCATCGACCTGAAGATATTCGTCGATACGCCTGACGACATCCGCTTCATCCGGAGGCTGATCCGCGACATCAAGGAGCGCGGGCGGACCCTGGACTCGGTGGTCCAGCAGTACATGGACGTCGTGCGGCCCGGACACTACGAGTTCATCGAGCCGACGAAGGCTTTCGCCGACATCATCATCCCCGAGGGCGGCGCCAACGAGCGGGCGCTCAACGTCCTCGTCACCTTCATCAACTCGGTGATCGACCGCTAGCGGCAGATGCGGCGGCGCCGACAGGCGCGAGGCGGCAGAGGAGGGCGCGGCGCAGCCCGCCTCAGTGCCCCTTGCCCAGCGCCATCGCGACGCCGTGCTCGAGCAGGGGAGCGAGGAGCTCGGCGTGGAAGGCGGCGGCCTTCACGCTCCCCGGGAAATTTACGACGTACTGGGCGCCCCGCATTCCGGCGTAGCCCCTCGAGAAGACCGCGAAAGGCGTCTCGGCGAGGGATCGCGCCCTCAGGTATTCGGCGATGCCGGGCATCGCGCGGTCGCAGTATTTCGCGCTCGCCTCGGGTGTGAGATCCCGGGGCGACGGCCCGGTGCCGCCCGTCGTGACGATCCAATCGGCGTCGGCGTGCCGCAGCAGCGCGCCGTAGACCGAATCGACGCCGTCGGCGACGACCTCGCGCTCGACGATCGCATCGGGACAGCGCGCCGCGAAGACTGCGGCGATGGCCGGCCCCGAGGCGTCCTCATAGACGCCGCTCGAAGCCCTGTCAGAAACGGTAATGACCGCGATCTTCACGGCTGATCCTCCCTCCGCGAATAACGCGGGCAGGCGGCGTGGCATTCCTTGCCGATCTGCGACACTTCGAGCAGCGCCCCGCCTATGCTTATCTCCGTTCCCAGAGGGAGCAGGTGGAGGGCCACGCCGCGCGTCGTCACGTTCTCGGCGAAATCGCCGGGGGCCAGGCGGTCGAGGCCGCCCGCAAGCGCGCATTTTCCGGCCAGCTGGGCCGAGGCGCCCCCTATCTCCTCGACGGCCAGGAAGGACACCTGGCGCTTCTCGAGGAGGCCGGCGTGCGCGTCGCCCTCGATGCCCGATTCCGCCACGAGGATCACCGATTCGGCGGGTGTCTTGCGCGTTCCGGTCATTTGCGAGACGTTGAGCGACACTATATCGAAATCGCCCTCGCTCGGGATTTCTCCCGGCAGTTCTCCGTTCACAGGGCCTCCTTTGTCTTCTCCACGAGGCGTATGCCCTCGATGCGCATGCCCTTGTCGACCGCCTTGCACATGTCGTAGATGGTGAGGGCGGCCACCGAAACGGCCGCGAGCGCCTCCATCTCGATGCCCGTCTTGTCGGTGCAGCGCGCGCTGGCCGCGATTGCTATGGAGGATTCGCCGACTTCGAAATTCACCTCGACGTGCTCGATCTCGATATTGTGGCACAGGGGGACGATGTCCGCGCAGCGCTTGGCCGCCATGATGCCCGCGACCCTCGCCGTGGCGAGCACGTTGCCCTTGGCGATCCCGTCGGCGCGGATTTTCTCCACCGTCGCGGCGGCGAGCTCGATGCGGCCCTCGGCGAGGGCCGTGCGCCGCACGCGGGGCTTCAGCGAGACGTCCACCATCCGCGCGTTGCCGTCCGAGTCGATGTGCGTGAATTCTTCGCCCATGTCAGCCTCCGTTCGCGTTGTTCGATTTCATAGCGTTGTGCGGCGTCATTCAACCGCGCCGCGCGGCCCCTCTCAGCCGCCGATCTGCCCGACAGACTTCGTCGAGCTCACGGCGCCGTGGACCGGCTTGCTCCCCACCGCCCGCGCGATGCTCCCCTCGATATCGGCGAAATCGACTTTCGCGTCGATGTCGGAATGCAGGCAGGAGCGCAGCACGCCGTTCGCCAGGAGCCTTATCCTGTTGCAGGAGGAGCAGGGCGGCGGCCTGTCGTACTCGGCGCCGTCGGCCTTCCGCGCCTGCAGCGAATAGCGCGCGATGGTCTGCAGGGCTATGCCCCTCCCCGCAGCGAAATCGCGCATCGCGGCGATCTCCGACTCCGCCGTGTCCTCCATGACCACCATGTTCAGCTTGACGGCGAGCCCCGCCGCGATCGCCGCGTCGACGCCCGCGAGCGCGTCGGCGATGTCGCCGCGCCGCGTCAGGCGGCGGTAGCGCGCCGCGTCCAGCGTGTCGAGGGATATGTTGACCGAATCGAGGCCGGCGGCGGCCAGGGCCGCGGCGAGCGGCGCGAGCATGGTGCCGTTGGTCGTCATCGCCAGCGTCTCGACGCCCGGAACGCGGCCGAGCATCGCGACGAGATCGCCGACGCCGCGGCGCGCCAGGGGCTCGCCGCCGGTGAGGCGGACTTTCTTGAAACCCATGCGCGCCGCGGCCCGGACGACCGCCTCGATCTGTTCGAAGCTGAGGATGTCGCCGTGCGGCAGCAGGGGGACGCCCTCCTCGGGCATGCAGTAGAGGCAGCGCAGGTTGCAGCGGTCGGTCACCGACACGCGCAGATAGTTTATCTCACGCCCGTATGCGTCGCGCATCGACGATCGCCCCCTCGCTTATCGCGTACTCGTCGATCTCCATCCGCAGCAGCACATCGGCGCGCGCGAGCACGGTGATCATCGACGAACCATGGTAGGCGAGCGGCTCCGCGACCATGCAGCCCTCGCCCGGCAAGAGGCGCGCCGGCAGGAATTCCACGCGATCGGCCGCCTTGCGCGCGAGCGGCGCCCCGAGGCGGGCCTGCACCAGGGTCGGCTTCCCCGCGAGGCCCGTCATCGCGGACAGATAGCGCTTCACGAGAATCTCGAAATTGACGAAGGTCGACATGGGGTTGCCCGGCAGGCCGAAAACGGCGGTCTTGCCGCGCATCCCGAAGAAAGTCGGCTTGCCTGGGCGCATGGCCAGGGAGTGGAAGACCGGCTCGACGCCGAGATTCCCGAGGACCGCGGGCACGAGGTCGAAATCGCCCATCGACACGCCGCCCGAGACGAGGACGAGGTCGTTCTCGCCCAAGGCGCGTTCGAAGGCCGCGGCCAGCTCCTCGGCGCGGTCGCGCGCGATGCCGTAGAAGCGGGCATCGCAGCCGGCCGCCGCGGCCTGCGCCATGAGCTGGGGGCCGTTGGAATCGTAGATCGACGCCCTGCCCAGCGCCTCTCCCGCGGACTCGATCTCGTCGCCCGTGGAGACGACGCCGACGCGCGGCTTCGCCGCGACTTCGGGCTCGGCGATGCCGGCCGCGGCGAGAATGCCGATATCCTGGGGCGCCAAGACCCGCGGCGAGAGGAGTACCTCGCCGGCCCTGAGGTTTTCGCCCCG
>JAJTBU010000156.1 GCA_021286735.1 bacterium | reverse complement strand
GGCCTGCCTCGTCCGACTGCGCCTCTCGAAGGGCGCGGCCGTCGGCGGCGCCGCGAAGCCGCGCGTCACCAGGCTCGAAGTTCTGCCCGTCTATCTTTTACAGAAGAAGCGCGGCGGCGACTGCGTCGACTACCGCATCCTCGATTTCCGCAAGCTCACCGCCGAGCTTCGCTCTGGCGTCGACAAATACGGCATGAGCGCCCCCATGCGCAAGGAATTCTTCAGGCTGGAAAAGCTCATGAACGAGGTGCTGGGCCCCGCTCTGAAGTAAGGACGCATAACGCCCTGAATAGCCGCTTTCCCTGCACACAATAGTCGGGAGCGACGGTTTTTATCAGAGTGCATTCGATAGCTCCCATTTTATTCGCCTCAACGACTCGATAAAGAGCTGCGTCCCCCATAAATCAAGGGATCGCATATCGCGAACGAAAGGCAGGGTGTCTTCTCTTGCCTGTTTCCAGTCAACAGCTTGGATTCGCTCGAGGAGAAGGCGTTGTACGTCGCCGACTTCAAGAGAGCGCTTTTCGCTCCAATGCCCGCTCTGCCTCATGCGCGATTCCAAATGAGCTAGATCAACGGGAATATCCTGCGAAATAAAGAATAAGTAATCATACCAGTCACGTCCTTTTACTCGCGACTTCCAGGCTCTGCATAGGCAGGCATGCATTTTACCCGCAAAGAGACAAGATGGAACGACAACTCGGACAGAGAATGGAAATGGTTCGAACAAGGTTTTATTTTCGGTTTTTATGCCAAAAGGAGGATTGGTATCCATTTCCAGCTTTAGCTTGATAAGGCGGTTCGGAGCCATTAATCCTGTTGCTGCTGTTGGCGCTTGAATGGTTATCAGGTTCATCTTGGTGTTGGCCTTTATAAAGGCGGATTCGATCGCGCCATTATGTTTCGGCTCAATTTGCACTGAAAAACCGAAGGCCTCCAGCTCCGCACGCAGGCTTGAAAGGTGGCCAGAAAGCTTCCAAACTTGTCCAGGCTCCAGCAAAGTAAAATCAAGATCTTCGGAAAAACGGTCCAGGCGATAAAAGAGGCGGAGCGCTGTACCGCCATAGAATGCGGCTTTATTGTAGAAGCCTGCTCGCCAAAGTCCCGCCAGAGCTGTCTCCTGCAACACTTCGCGGAGAACGCGATCCCAATCGGCCTGGCTTGCAGGTTTTCGTCGCTCTATCATGGCGAGGATGGCATCATTCATAAAACCTCCCTAAGAGTTTGCTGAAATGAATGCCAAAACTATTCCCCGGCATACGCAATACGTACTCCAAGAGGCGATGCACATCAAGCGTATGGAAGGCGTCGGCATCCAGGCGAAAATCCTCAAAAAGACGGGCTTCCAGCGCCTTTATCGACCTTACTGCGCCGGAGCGGTACAACATATCAAGAAGAGCCTTCTCCGGGGTGGCGATCAGAAAGCCAGATCCATCAGTCAGTGTTTCTTGAGTCCAGCCAAAGCAATAGACTTCGAGTGGCAAGTGTCGATAACTGAAGTGCCCAAGAGGTGTGTTGAAATCGCGATTTCGTTTTGGCGTCGCCGAGGTGATTCCCTGCACGGCTTCCGGGATGAGCCCGGCACGGGCAAGCACATACTCGAAAGAGACATAGGACGGCCCCATAATCTTGTTCGCCAATATCTCCACCGATACAGGGCGCTTTCGGAATTCGGGGGCTGTCACATAGATTCCCGGCACGACGCCTTGGATCTCGCCAGACTTCATCCATCGGCTCACTCGATCACGCACATTGCTCATATCACCCGCGACCGCCGAGACGGCGAGGAAATCAACTTCAGGCGGCAGTTCTGCAATTTGTCGAGTTTCAACCATGATGTCTTACATTATAGGATATTATAGCTTTTTATCAACATATAGTTGTGAGATTCTCGTTCGCTTCCACTGCACCATCCCAAAATCGCGCCAGCCTGCCTCACCCGCTTGCGCTCCCTCGTGGATAGACCTCCGCCTCGATGGGCGATATATAATAAGGTTATGAAGGCCTCCGACAGGACTAACACGACGATCAGGACGAACGGGACCAAGCTCGGCGCCCTCGGCATCTCGGCCGCGGCGCTGCATTTCCTCGTGGGCGTGGGCGGCGTCGCGGGCGGCCTCGGCGCCCTCTCCAACCCAGAGGCGCCGATGGGGATCTCGACCGACATCCTCAAGTACGGCCCCTTCCGCACCTTCCTCGTGCCGGGGCTCTTCCTCCTCATCGTGCTCGGCGCGGGCAACCTCGCGGCGGGCGTCCTCTCGCTCACCAAGGCCAAGGGCCGCGAATGCCTCACCGCCTGCATGGGGGGCCTCCTCGTCGCCTGGATCGTGATCCAGTGCCTGATCCTCTGGACGGTGAACGGCCTCCACGCGGCTTTCTTCGCCGTCGGCGCGGTCCAGGGCTGCATCGGCCTCGCCCTCATCGTCAGGAACGACGCCTTTCCGTTGCCGCTCGCAAGACGCTTTTTGAAAAGACCATAGAAGACTCGGCGGACCGCCCCGCGCTCCCCCTCCCACCTCGTCTCCCCAATCCCGCCTCTGCCAGCCGCCGAGCCCCCGCCTGAAACTTTTCGTTGACAATTCCCGGATATGTGATAAAATGAACTATAAGTTCACTAGGTGAACTGATGGAGAGGTATGGAAAAGGAAACCAGCGTCGTCAGGGCGCTCGAAAGGGGCATCAAGGTGCTCTTCGCGCTCGAAGCGGCCGGCAAGCCGATGAGCCTTTCCGAACTGGCGGCGGCGATCGAGCTCTCGAACGCGACGACCCTGAGGATGATCGCCACACTGGAGGACTACGGCCTCGTCGAGAAAGCCCACTCGGGCTACAGGCTGGGACTCTCCGTGCTCCCGCTCACCCACGGCTACCTGCTAGGGAACGAGCTCACGCTGGCGGCGCTCCCGGTGCTGCAGGACCTGGCGAGAAGCACGGGCGAGGCGGTTTCTCTCTTCGTGCGCTTCGGCTTCGAACGCATCGTGATCCAGCGCGTGGACGGCCCCACCGCCCTGCGCTACCTGTATCCGGCGGGCCAGCGCCTGCCGCTCTACCTCGGCGTGGGAAAGGTGCTCGCCGCGGCGATGCGGCCGGATGAGATCGAATACCTCCTCTCGCTCGCCGAAGGCACGCGTATGGCGACCGGAGAGCCTTTCTCCCGCGAGCGCTTCCTGGCGGAGATAGAGCATGTACGCCAGGTGAAGCACGCCGTCTCGGTGAACGAGCGCGTCATGGGCGTGGCATCGGTGGCCGCCCCGGTCGTGAACGTCCGCGACGAAACCATAGCCGCGGTGAACATAGCGGGACCTTCCGACCGCATGGTCCAAGCCCGGCTCGAGGAGCTCTCCATAGAAGTCCGCAGGGCGGCCAAGGCGATTTCCGATCAATGCGGCTACACGGAGCGCGCGGGCAATACGGGCGGCAAGGCGGGCCTCCAGGGAGACTCCGCCGCGCTCCAGCGGTCGACGGATTATACGATGTAGCCGGGTTTCATACACATACATCTCAAACGGAGGCACGTGTGGAGAAGTATTCTGTCGTCGTTACGGGGAAGGTGGCCGACGAGGCAATGAGGCTCCTCGAGCCGCATTGCCGCGTGGTCTGCACCAAGCCTTACTGCGCCGAAGATGAATTCGCGGCGCTGATGGCCGAGGTTTCGGCCGACGCCCTGATCGTGCGGGGCGTGGCCGGCAAGGTATCCAAGAAAATCATGCAGGCTTCGGGCCGGCTCCGCGTGATCGCGAAGCACGGGGTGGGGACGGACAATATCGACGTCGCCGCTGCGACGGAACTCGGCATTCCGGTACTTAATACGCCCGAGGCGAATTTCGAGGCTGTCGCCGAGCATGTCTTGGGCATGATCCTCTGCCTGGCGAAGGATCTGTCCCAGCAAGATGCCCGCGTCCGCGCCGGCTTCTGGGACAAACTGAACTATCGCGGCGCGGAACTCAATGAAAAGACGCTCGGACTCGTCGGCTACGGCCGGATCGGCCGCAGGCTCCGCGAACTCGTCGCGCCGCTGCACATGAACGTGCTCGTCTACGATCCCTACCTCCCTCCGGTATATCGCGACACCGGGGTGACCTGGGTCGACAACCTCGACAAACTCCTCGCCGCGTCCGACATCGTCAGCCTCCACTGCCCGTTGACCGAGCAGACGAGGGGAATGATGGGCGCCGGGCAGTTCGGCCTCATGAAGCCGGGCGCCTTCCTCGTCAACACGGCGAGGGGGCCGATCATCGACGAGGCGGCCCTGATCGCGGCCTTGCGGGAGAAAAAGATCGCCGGCGTCGGCATGGACACGTTCAGCACCGAGCCGCCGGCGAACATCGCCGAAATCGCCGCCGCGGGCAAGGCGCTCTTCACGCCCCATCTCGGCGCCGCGACGGAGGAAGCATTCGTGCGGATGGGCGTCGGCGCCGCCGAAGGCGTGCTCGCGGTGCTGCGGGGCGGGGAAGCTCCCGCCGGCAGCTGCGTGAACCGACCTCGATAAGGAAGGAGGAAGCGTTATGACAAAGAGAGTCCATCAGGGAACCGCCATAGGCGGCATGGTCTTCGCGGCCGCCGTAATGGTCATGTCCCTCGAGCTTCAGTTCTACACGAAACTCGGCCCGGGGCCGGGCTTTTTCCCCTTCATCCTCGCGGGAATCTTCGGTTTCCTGTCCCTCATGTGGCTGATCCAGGTATCCATGAAAAAAGACAGCGAGGGCGAGAAGAAGTTCCTGCCGAACAAAGCGGGATTGCTCAGGGTGGGCATCGTCGCCCTGTCCTTGGTCCTCGTGCGGCTCCTCATGAACGCGCTCGGATACCCGCTGACGATGTTCCTCTTCCTCTTCGGGCTGACTGTCGGCCTGGGCAAGCGCAAGCCGCTCGAGGCGGGCATCGTGGCCGCGGTCGGCAGCGTGGGCGTCTACTATCTCTTCGGCAAGGTGGTCGGGTTGCTGTTGCCGGCATCCTCGATTCCGTTCCTCGCCGCGATCGGATTATAGGAGCATAAACGATGGATTCGCTCAGCAACCTGCTTCTTGGATTTTCCGTGGCGCTCCAGCCGGCCAACCTCTTGCTGGCCTTTGTCGGCTCCGCCTTGGGCACGCTCATCGGGGTGCTGCCCGGCATCGGCCCCTCCGCCGGCGCGGCGATACTCATACCGCTCACCTTCCAGATGGACCCGACGGGCGCCATCATCATGCTCACGGCCCTCTTCTACGGGACGCAGCCTCGGCGATCACCTGCCTGGACGGCTACGAGCTCGCCAAGCAGGGCAAGGCCGGAACGGCGCTCTCCCTGGCGGCGATCGGGTCCTTCGTCGGCGGCCTCTTCGCGACGATCTGCCTCATCCTCGCCGCCGCGCCGCTCACCAAGATGGCGCTCCAGTTCGGGCCGGTGGAATCCTTCGCCCTCCTGACCGTGGGGCTCTCCCTCGTGATGGGCCTGGCGGGCAAGTCCATGGTGAAGGCGATGATGATGGGCGTGCTGGGGCTCCTCCTGTCGATGGTGGGCCTCGATCCGGTCCGCGGCATGCCGCGCTTCACCTTCGGGCGCCTCGAACTCATGGAGGGCGTCGATTTCGTGCCCGTCATCATGGGCATATTCGGCCTCGCCGAAGTCCTTGCGAACGCCGAGGAGGGTTTCACCGAAATCGCCCTGGCGAAGATGAGCTCGCTCTTCCCCTCGAAGGACGATCTCAAGCGCTCGATAAAACCGATCGCCCGCGGAAGCCTGATCGGCACGGGACTCGGGCTCATTCCCGGCATGACGGGATCGGCCGCCTCCTTCCTCGCGTATATCGCCGAAAAGAAGGCGTCCAAGACTCCGGAGAAGTTCGGCACCGGCATGGTCGAAGGCGTCGTCGGCCCCGAAACGGCCAACAACGCCCACGCCAACGGAGCGCTCATACCCCTGTTCACGCTCGGCATTCCCTCCTCGCCGACCGTCGCGGTGATCATGGGCGCATTCATGATGCACGGACTCGTGCCGGGCCCCTTCCTCTTCACGGAGCATCCCGCCATCGCCTGGGGCGTCATCGCCAGCTTCGTCATCGGGAACATCATCCTCCTCATCCTCAACCTGCCGCTGATCGGCATATGGGTGAAGATATTGAAGATACCCTACGGCACGCTCTTC
>JAJTBU010000155.1 GCA_021286735.1 bacterium | reverse complement strand
CGGAAGACACTTTCACGCTCAAGAACGACGGCGCGCGGCACGCCCTCATGTCCGCCGCCGTGCTCAAGCTCCAGGAGACTTCCTCCTCGCTGCCGATAGTCCTGCAGGGAGACGCCGTCACCGCCTTCGAAGGCCAGAACATGCTGGCGGGCCTGTCGCGCCTCTTCTTCGTCCCCTGGGATGCCGCCGTGATCGGCGCGCAGTACACCGGCACCTTCGATGCGGAAATCGAGTGAGCGCCGTCTGAGCAAAAAATCCATGAAGATCTTCCCGGCTTTCGCCCTCGCGGTCGCCCTGATCTGCGCCGTTCCCGCCGCGCTCTCCGCCCAGGAGGCGCCGCAGCCCATGCAGTCGACGAAGATCGCGCCCGACTCCATGGGCGTCGTAGCCTGCACGATCAACGGCGTGGCGATCGGCGACATCGAAGTGGGCATCTACCGCGACGAGCCGGTCATGAGCGTCGACAAGCTCAAAGGGCTTATCGGCGACGCCCTCAGGCCCGACATCTTCGATACGATCTTCAACGTCCTCTTCCGCGACGTGGAATGGCTGAGCGCCGACGAGATGGCGTTGGCCGGCCTCGGCTGGGTTTGGGACATGAACAACATCATGCTCTCCCTCAAAGTGCCCCCGGCCTACGCGCCGGTCCTGGACATCGACATATCGCCCACCTATCCGGTGAACATCAAGCCCATCCTGAAGCCTTCGCCCGTCTCCGGGCACATCGATTTTTCGGCCGAGGCCGACCTCGACCTGACCGCGTCGGGATTCTCCCATCCCCTCGACCTGACGGCGGACGGCATCCTCAACGTTTACGATTGGATCGCCGCGGTCTCCGGCGCTCTCCGCTACGCCGACAACGCCGTCTCCGCCT
Source organism: bacterium (assembly GCA_021286735.1). GTDB lineage: Bacteria > Spirochaetota > Spirochaetia > Treponematales > Rectinemataceae > JAJTBU01. Next base: position 5,294 of record JAJTBU010000155.1, on the reverse strand, counting down.
CGCTCACCTCCTCCCAGCTGATGCACGATTTCCCGGGCATCAACGGCAGGCTCTTCCTCGGGCGCGTCGCCACGCCGGGACTCTCCTATCAATCCCAGCCCGAACTCTACGGCGTCACCCTCAAGAGCGAGGAGATCGTGAAATACCGGGTAAAACCCGGTTTCTACGAGCTATACTCCGAATTCACCATCGACACGCCCTCGATCGTCCGCATCAAGCTCAACAACATGACCTACAGGACGATCAGCCTGAATCCGGGCAACTACCGTCTCCTCGATCTGCCTTTCACGTACGGACTGAACGATTTCATCCTCGAGATCGAGGACGACAAGGGAAATATCACGACCAGGCGGGCGACGATCCCCCGCGAGATGAACCTCCTCGTGGAGGGCGTCTCCGAGTATTCCTTTTCGGCCGGCGTGGGGCGCGCCGATCCCACGCAGCCCTTCGGCTCGGGCTATTACCGCTATGGAATCAGCCCTCGGCTGACCGCGGGCCTGATGGGGCAAGTGGACGCGCGCTCGGCGATGGGCGGACTCTCCGTGATCTACGCCGCCCCCTTCGGCAGCATCACCGCCTACGGCAGCGCCGTGGCCGCCTGGGACGGCCGCGCCGAGCCCTTTACCGGCGCCGCGACCTTGCAATACCGCTTCGTCATGCCCGGGCAGGAACACGTCCCCTCGCTCGGCGTCTCGGCCGAATACATCGCCCAGGGCTATGTCGCGCCCGCCCCCTCCGCCGCGTATGCCGGATCGGACCAGACCATGAGGCTGGGCGCCCAGCTCGGCGGGAAGCTCGCCAAGCTTACGGGGTACAGCCTCTCCGGCTACTGGACGAGGATGGTCGACGGCTCAGCCTCGGACACCTTCAACGGCACCTTCTCGCTCAACCAAAGCCTCGGCGAGGGAGCCAGCCTCAGCTTCATCTCGAACCTGAGCTTCAGCGCCGATTCCTCGGCGCCGGATTTTTCGGCCACCCTCATGCTCTTCGTGCTTCCGCGGAACAAGCCGGGCCGTTCGCTGAGCTATATCCAGGCGCTCGACGGCACCAACAGCGCCAGCTTCGTCGACAAAGTGGACGCTTTCGGAGGCCTCGACATCAACCTGCGGGGCAGCAATTTGATGATCGGCACCCCCGGCGGCTCCTCGATCGGGATCACCAGCCGCAAAGCCTTCGACTGGGCGAGCCTCAGCCTCAGCGGCGATTACTACTACGGCGATTCAAGCACCATCGACCGCATGAACCTCCAGGCATCGATGTCAACGAGCCTCGCCTACGCGGGGGGATATTTCGCCTTCACCAAGCAGATCGACGATTCCTTCGTGATCTTCGCCCCATCGAAGGAAATGGCCGACCAGAACGTCTACTTCCATCTCGACGGCTCGAGCACGATCATGACCAGGAAGAGCAGGCCGAAGATCCTGCCCCTCACCTCCTACAAGCCTACGGCCGCCTACATGGATCTGCCCGAGGCCCCGCCCGACATTCTGGCGAGGATACAGGCGGCCCTGTTGGTGCCCTCGTACAAGTCGGGCATCGTCTACGCCTCCGACGTGCTGAGGCGCTACAAGGCCTCCGGACGGCTGCTTGGCGACAAGGGAGCGCCTGTCGGCTACGTGGCCGGCGACCTCGTCGACGAGAGCGGCACCACCATCGCCTCGACCTTCACCGACGAAGCTGGCTATTTCGAAATCTACGACTTGCTGCCCGGCTCATACAGGATCTTCTGGCCCGACTTCATCGGCACCACCGCCTTTGAGCTGAAGGAGACGTCCGAAGGCGTCCTCGACCTGGGGACCATCACCGCCGCGCCGAACCAACCGGCGGCGAACTGAGGAATTTGCGATGAAGTTTTCGCGCACCTTGCACTTGTGCATTTTCATGATTGTCGGGGCGATGGCCGCCGGAGCCCAGACGAAGCTCACCTTCAGCGCCATCTCGTCGCCGGCGGCCATCCTCTATTCGGCGCTCTCGAGCAGCGCCGGCACCGGTTCGGTGACCGTCCTGAACAAGACCACCAGCTCAGCGAGCTACTACTTCACGTGCAAAACCGACATCACGTCCAGGACCGCGGCCTACGGCAGCAATTCCATCGCCTACCATGTCTACAAGAGCGGCGTGACGCCCTACGCGACCATCCTGCCCTGGAGCAGCAGCCTTACCTACAACGACGTGCTGTACGGCACGGTCGCAAGGAACGCCTCAGCGACACAGTATTACGACGTAGTCGTCGACGCCGGCCTCTGGGTGCCGGCCGGCACCTACACCGGCACGCTCGAATTCGAGCTGGACAAGGGCAGCCCAGGCCAGAACAACCTGCAGGCCAGCAAAGCCACGAGCATCACGATACAGGTGGAGCCCACGATCGGCCTCGCCCTCCTGACGGCGGGAACGAGCTACACTTCCGGCGCCCTGTCGGCCAACCTCGATTTCGGCACCCTGGCCGCGGGAAACACGCAGACAGTGAACGCCGTCGTGCGGTCCAACGCGCCCTGGTCCCTCTCGGTCACGGCCACCTCCGGCGGGTACCTCAAATACACAGCCGGCTCAGGCGAGGTTTTTCAAATCCCCTATTCGCTCTACTTCAACGGCGGCTCGTCGCCGACGAGCCTGTCGACCGGCTCAGCCACCCTCCTCTCCAATCAATCCTGGACTTCCTCCGGAGACCAGAGCTATCAGCTGAAATTCGTCATCGGCAACTTCGACATAGTCGATCCCGGAACCTACAGCGACGCCATAACGGTTCAGCTCACCGCGAATTGAGTATCTCTTTTTAAGCGCGCACAGGCGGCGGCGCCGTTCCGCCCTGGCGTCGGCTCGTCCAATAATCGCCTCTTGACAAGAAATCGTCTCATGCTACACTGTTAGTAAATCGGTTTACTAAGGCGCGTCGCCGCCGGGATCGCCCCGGAATGTGGCGGCCGTCAATCTTTTAGGAGGAGTCGAGACGATGAAAAGGATACTTTGCCTTCTGCTCGCGCTCGTCGCGTTCGCCGGAATCGCCCAAGCCCAGAAGCTCGAGCTCTACTACTACAAGCAGGAAAACCAGGATGGACTCAAGAAGCTCGTCGCGCAGTTCGTCAAGGAAAACCCGGGCATCACCATCGACCTGCTGATCGTGCCCAACGACGCCGACGCGACGATGTCCGCGCGCGCGGCCCAGGGCAAGCTGCCCGACATCCTGCAGATGCAGTCCTATTCGCGCGTGGCCGAATACGCCGAAAAAGGGTACCTGGTCGACCTGACCAAGCAGCCGGTGCTCGCCAAAGTAGTCGACAGCGCCAAGCCCGCCGTCACCTGGAACGCCAAGCTCTGGGGCCTTCCGATGGATTTCGCCGGCATCGGCATCATCTACAACAAGGACATTTTCGCGAAGTACGGGCTCCAGGCGCCGACGACCTACCGGGAACTCGAGAAGGTCTGCCGCACCCTGCGCACCAACGGCATGACGCCCTTCGCCGGCCTCCTCAAGGAGAACTGGTCGATGGGACACTTCATCACCCTCGTCCACACCAACCTCCTCGCTGCCAAGAAGATCGCCCCGACGAAGTTCGTGGCCGACATGAACGCTGGAAAGACCAGCTACGGCGTGGTGGACACCGACCAGCTCTTCTCCGTGATCGACTTCTATAGGGCGAACATGGACAAGAACGCCGAGGAATGGAACTGGAACGAGCAGCAGGCCGCCTTCGCCGAGGGCAAGGCCGCGATGATGGTGCAGGGGCTCTGGTCCTACGGCGCTGCCATCGGGACCAATCCCAAGCTGAACTGCGGGTTCGTGCCCTTCCCCGTGTTCAACGACGCCGCGATGAACAAATTCTACGCCGACGTCGACTCCTGCTTCGGCGTCTCCTCCCAGTCGCCCGCCGACAAGAAAGCCGCGGCGCTCAAGTTCCTCGAGTGGCTGGCCACGCCCCAGGCGCAGAAAATTTGGGTCGAGGACTACAAACTCACGCTCTCGTTCAAGGGCGCCGACGTCAGCAAGCTCGGCGTGCCCTTCGTCGATCTGATGACGAACGTAGGAAAGAACGGCGCCTACCCCTGGGCCTTCGCCTCCTACCCGACCGCCGTCTTCGAGGATGCCTGCAAGAACGGCGCCCAGCAGTACGTCTTCAACAAGAAGACCGCCGAGGCCGTGATCGCCGATATCGACAAGCAGTGGGCGGCGAACAGGAAGAAGTGAGCCCGGTTGGAATAAAATAGTCTGATGAACCGCTGACGGGCTCGCGGCCGCGCCGTCAGCGGTTTCTTTTTAGGGGGTCTTCGGGCGCCCCGGCGGCATGCGGCAATCCGCGCGAAGCGTCGCGCGCGGCGGCAAGGAGACATGATGGTTCAGCGAGCGTCGGCAAGGCGGATGAATTTCGCGCTTTTCATCGCGCCAGCATTAGCGCTCTACGCCCTTTTTTTCCTGGTGCCTTTCGGGCAGGGGCTGCGGATTTCCTTCACGAACTGGGACGGGCTGACTCCAAAGACCCCCATCAGCATGCCCAAGGCCGATTTCGAGGCGTCGATACTCGCCAAGCTGAGCGAAGGCGAAAAAGCCTTCGTGCTTTCGGTCTACACGTTCGACGAAGGCGCGGGGAACTACGCGCGCCTCTCGGTCTCGGGCCTGACCCGGTACCGGCTCGAGCGCGTCATGAAGAAGGCGGGCTACGTTCCCGCCGCCTACAGGGACGTGGGACTTAAGAATTACTGCGACATCTTCGCGGGCGGCGTGGACAAACGGTTCTACCCCCGCGCCTACGAGGAGACCTACTACAACCAGAATTCCTCGCTGCCGCAGGAGATCGACGCGGCGAGCTATGAAAAGCGCTTCCTGGCCAGGCTGGGCGCGGGGGACGCCGCGCTCGCGGCCAAGTTCTACGCGGCCTCCCCCGGCGGGAAATCCTACGCCCTCAAGCCCGAGATGGACGAGTTCCTCGCGGAGGACGCGCTCTGGTCCCTGCCCGCGGCGGCCTCGGGCGCCGTCGACTCAAAAACGTTGGACGATTTCATCTCCGCGGCCAGGAAGGCGGGGCTCGCCCGGGATCGCGGCGCGCTGGAAATCGCGGCGGCGGGCTTTTCCGAAAAGGCCGCGCGCGGCCCCGCGGAAAAGGCGGTCGTCGAGGCGAGCGCCGCGCGCATCTTCGAGATCGGCGGGTTCAAGAGCCTCCTCGCGTCGACGTGGAAGGCCCGCCGCTTCGACCTGGGCGTCATCGGCTTCACGATCTTCTTCGCCGTCGGCAACGTGGTCCTCTCGAACCTCCTGGCGTTCTGGCTGGCCATGGCGCTCGACCGCAAGCTAAAATCGCGCA
>JAJTBU010000154.1 GCA_021286735.1 bacterium | reverse complement strand
AATCGCGATTCCCCGCCCCCGTCCGGTGAGCCAAAGATGGAGGATCGAAATGAAGCCTTGACGAAAAAATGGTTAAGAATCGGTTAATTCGAGAGGGAGCGGCGATGCGGGGCGCGGCGCGAAGACGCGCCCCGGGAGATATCAGCGCGTTTCTTTCGTCGCCGTGAGCAGGGAGGGAAGGTACACCCCGCAGTAGGTGATGTCGAAGGTGCCCGAGGCGTCCTTCATCGTGGGATTCTTGAACGTCGCCTTGCCTGCCGCGCTCATGGGGCCGTCGAGATAACCCGAGAAGTCGACGAGGGGAACGGCCGAGAAGCTGATTCCCTTGGCATCGCCGGATCCGCTCATGGAGCCGTGGACGCTGAAGTTCCAGCCGACGCCGGATTCGCACCAGGTGCCGTAGGCCAGCCCGGTGTCGGGATTGAAGGCGACATTGAAAATGAGGGTCTGGGGCGTCGGGGTTGGAAATAGATAAGTGGCTTGGCCGACATAGTTGGAATAGCCCGACCCGGCGGCGATGGGAGCCCCGCCGAGCATGCCGGACGAGGAGACCCCATCCTTGATCCTCGTGATATAGCCGAAGAAACCTTGGCTCGGGTCATAAGTCCCGCTGAACGAATAGGAGACGCCCTTATAGGCGGCCGTCACGCCGTAGATGCCGCCTGATGTCTGATCGTAATAGAACTCCGAAAGTGGATATTCGACAGGCTTGTAACGCATCACCGCGCCGTCCTGAACGTAGCCGGTTGAATCGAGCGGAAGCAGGACCCGCGCGGTCTTCTGGGCGCCGTCGAGGTCGAATTCGAAGAAAAAGCACTCCGGGGGAAGCGATGCGGTGCAATAGATCTTCGTCGTGGCGGCGCTCTTGGCCGCGAGCGACTTGGACTCAGCCAAGCCCTCATCCTGGGCGCCAGAAGTCACTCCGGCCAGCTGGCAGGACGTCAGGAGCAAGGCCGCCGCCGCGAACAGCGAGACAATGCGCGTCACTCTTTTTCTGTCTAAGGTTTGTTACCTCCTAATGGCACAATGATATCTATTCGGCGCCTTAAGACGCTGGCTCAAGCGAATTCAGATTATGCCACAAGAGAGGGGAATAAAAAAAGCTCCATCCTTCCGGACGGAGCCTATTGCTGCGGCGAAGAAGACTTGAACTTCCATGCCTCTCGGCACTAGCACCTCAAGCTAGCGTGTCTACCAATTCCACCATCGCCGCACGCGATGGGGAATATATAGCGCAAACGCCGAGCCAGTGTCAAGAGTTCAGCGCTTCGAATTCGCCCCGATGAGCCGCCCGGCCATTGCCAGGGCGCTGTCGATATCCTGGCAGAGCCGGTCCTGTCCGATCTCCGCCGCGAGGCCGTAGCGCTCTATCGCCCTGGTCGGCTGCTCGCCTATGCCGCAGAGGATGAGGGCGGTGCCCTGGCGCTTGCAGCGCTTATAGAAGCTCCGCAGGGCGTTCAAGCCGGTGGCGTCGATCGCCGGCACGTGGCGCATGCGCAGGATGAAGACCTTCGGCGCCTTCTCGAACTCCGCCAAGGCATCCTGCAGCATGTCGGCGACGCCGAAGAAGAAGGGTCCCTTGATCTCGTAGACTTCGCAGCCCTTGGGCACGCGGCGGGCGGCCAGGCGCTCCAGGTCGCTATTGTCCACGGCCGCGGCCTCGTCGGAGCTGAGCGCGTTGCGGGCCCCTTTCAGTATCTCCTCCGCCTCCTTGGGCAGCAGCGTCTGCGCGACGACGGTCGTCGTGTCGCGGGCGCGCTTGGCGAAGAGCACCACGGCGAGGAGGACGCCGACTTCGACCGCCGCGGTGAGGTCCACCACCACGGTGAGGATGAAGGTGGCGAGCATCACCGCCAGGTCGCTCTTGGGCGCCTTGTGCATGGAGAAGAAGCGGGGCAGCTCGCTCATGTCGAAGGCGACCACGACGAGGACGCCCGCCAGGGTCGCCAACGGTATCGCCTGGACGATCGGTCCGAGGAAGAGGGTGAAGAGGAGGAGGACGGCGGCGTGGATCATCGCCGAGACCGGCGACCGGGCGCCCGTCTTGATGTTGGTGGCCGTTCGGGCGATGGCGCCCGTGGCGGGAATGCCGCCGAAGAGCACCGACGCGATATTGCCCAAGCCCTGCGCGTTCAGCTCGGCGGAGGAGGAGTGCCTCGTGCCGGTCATGCCGTCGGCCACCACCGCCGAGAGCAGGGATTCGATGGCGGCGAGGAGGGCGATCGTCAGGCCGCTGGAGAAGGTCTGCCGTATCAGGGCGAAGCTCAGGTTGGGCAGCCTCGGCGCGGGGAATCCCGCGGGGAGGGCGCCGAATTTCGAGCCGACCGTGGGAAGGGGAAGCTTAAGCAGGAAGGCGCCGAGCGTCACGAGGGTGACCGCGGTGACGGCGGCGGGGAGCTTGGGCACCAGCTTGCGGACTAAAATGATCGCAGCGACCGTCGCCAGCCCCGCGCCGAGGGCGTAGAGGTTGGTCGTCGGGAGGTACTCGGCGTACTGGCCGATCTTGTCGAAGAATTCGGGCGACAGCGAGGGGATGGCCATGCCGAAGAAATCCTTGAGCTGGCCGACGAAGATGGTGAGGCCGATGCCGGTGGTGAAGCCGATGGTTACCGGGTAGGGGATGTACTTGATGATGGCGCCGAGCCCCGATACCGCCATGAAGACGAGGAGGACGCCCGCGATGAGGGTCGCGGTCTGCAGGCCGTCCATGCCGTACTGGGCTATGACCTCGGCGATGATGACGACGAAGGCGCCCGTGGGGCCGGAGACCTGGTGGAAACTGCCTCCGAACAAGGCGCAGGCGAAGCCCGCGACGATGGCCGTGTAGAGGCCCTGGGCTGGCGTGGCGCCCGCGCCTATGGCGAAGGCCATGGCCAGCGGCAGCGCCACGATGCCGACCGTTATGCCCGCGGCGAGGTCTTTGCGGAAATCGCCGCCCGTATAGCCTTCCTGGATCTGGCGGAAAAAGGCCGGCTTGAGCTGGCGCAGTAGCGCCGCCGCCCGGCCTGAGCTTTGCTGTGCTTGTTCCATGGGAATCAGTATATTTGGATAGTAGCGGAATATTCAACCAGGAGCGTTGCCTATGTCGCTGTACGACCGCATCAGCCACCTCTACGACGAACTCTTCCCGGCGAGCCCGGCCACGATCACGGCGATAGAAGCCCTCATCCCCGAGGGCGCCGACAAGCGCATCCTCGATCTCGGCGCGGCTACGGGCGGCCACGCGAAGGCCTTCGCCGAGCGCGGCTGGGATACGCTCGGCATCGAGCTCAGCGCCGACATGGCGCGCCTGGCGGCCGCGCGAGCCCATGTCGTGCAAGGGTCGATGCTCGACGCCGACGCGATCGTGCGGCAGGACTACGGCATCGCCGTGCGCTTCGGCGCGGCGCTCTGCCTCGGCAACACCCTTCCCCACCTCATTCCGGAAGCGGTGCCCGGCTTCTTCGCCATGGTGCGGGGGCTGCTGTACCCCGGGGCGCCCTTCGTCATCCAGACGCTGAATTACGCCCATCCCGACATAAGACCGGGATTCGTCTTCCCGACCATCGAGACCGGGCGCTTCCGCTTCGAGCGGCGCTACGAGGCATCGCCCACGCCGGGCACCCTCACCTTCGTAACCACGCTCACGGAGGGCGCGGCCGTCGCGAGCGACGCCACCATATTGCACGCCATGACGCCCGGCACGATCGAGTACTGGCTGCGCGGCGCGGGCTTCAAGCGCGTCGAGCACTGGTCAGGCTGGGACCGCTCACCCTTCGACTCGAGCCGCGACCGCTACGCCGTAACCGTGGCGAGGTAGAAGCGCTCGATCGAGACGCATTTCCGCGTTTGGGGATCGATGCCGAAGACGGCGCCCGAGAGCGACGCCTCTCCCTCGGCGGTCTCCATTTTATAGGGGATCTGCGTCAGGGACCGCTTGATGCAAATCTCCTTCTTGACGCCGATCACCGAGTCCATCGGACCGCTCATGCCGAGATCGGTGATGTAGCCGGTCCCCTTGGGGAGTATCCGCTCGTCGGCGGTCTGCACGTGGGTGTGGGTTCCCGCCACGACGCTCGCCTTTCCGTCCAGGTGCCAGGCCAGCGCTTCCTTCTCCTCCGGCGACTCGGCGTGGAAGTCGACGAGGATCATCGCCTTTGGATGGTCCCGCCGCGCCTTGGACACGAGTTCGTCGGCCGCCTGGAAGGGACAGTCGATGGGATAGAGATCCTCGCGCCCCTGCAGGTTGATCACCACCCATTCGAAGCTCCGACCCTGGACATGGAGCATGCCCTTGCCGGGGAGCCCGGGCGGATAGTTCGCCGGCCGCAGCAGCTCGGCCGATTTCTCGAGGAGTTCGGCGGCTTCCTTGCGCTCCCAGACGTGGTTGCCCGTGGTTACGGCGGATACGCCGCAGGCGAGCATGGTCCTCAGCTCCTCCTCGCCGATGCCGAAGCCCTTGAGCGCGTTCTCGCCGTTGGCGACGACGAGGTCGGCGCCCGACTTCCTGGCGAGCGCGGGCAGCTGGGCGAACAGGGCGCGCAGGCCGGGCGCCCCGACCACGTCCCCCACCATCATGGCGTATGCTGTGCTTTCGGCCACAGGATCTCCTTATCGTACCGCGCATAGGCGGCGCCCCGGCGCGGGGCCGATAAAAGCGCAGCGCCGCCGGTCAAGGCGGCGCTGCGTCGTGCGTTTCGAGCTTCGATGCCGCGGGACATTCCCTAGCGGGCGTACTCCACGATGCGCGTCTCGCGGATGATCGTCACCTTGATGCGGCCGGGATAGCGCAGCTCGGTCTCGATCTTCTTCGCGATGTTCTTGCAGAGTTCGCGCGCCTGATCGTCCGACACGTTCTCGTAGTTGACCAGGATGCGGAGCTCGCGGCCGGCCTGGATGGCGAATGCCTTGTCGACGCCGGAGAAGCTCTCGGCGATCGCCTCGAGGTTCTCGAGCCGCTTGATGTAGTTGTCCAGGGTCTCGCGCCGGGCGCCGGGCCTGGCGGCGGAGATCGCGTCGGCGATCTGCACCAGGGTGCTCTCCGGGCAGGAGGGCTCGACGTCGTTGTGGTGGGAGCCGACGGCGTTGACCACTCGCGGGTCCTCGCCCATCTTGCGCACCAGGTCCATGCCGATCTCGGCGTGGTTCTGGTCGCCGTCCGTCTCGATGCCCTTGCCGATATCGTGCAGCAGCGCGCCGCGCTTGGCGATCTCGCGGTTGAGGCCGATCTCCGCCGCCAAAAGGCCGGCGATGATGGCGACTTCCTTGGAGTGCATGAGCACGTTCTGGCCGTAGCTCGTCCTGAAGTAGAGGCGCCCCAGGGCCCTGATGAGCTCGGGCGCCATGTTGTGCAGTCCGAGGTCGAAGACGACCTTCTCGCCCTCGTCGTAGATCTTCTGCGAGATCTCGCGGGTGACCTTCTGGACCATCTCCTCGATGCGGGCCGGATGGATGCGCCCGTCGGTGATCAGGCGCTCCAGGGAGACGCGGGCGATTTCCCTGCGAACCGGATCGAAGCAGGAGATGACGACAGCCTCGGGCGTGTCGTCGATGATGACGTCGACGCCCGTCATGGTCTCCAGGGTGCGGATGTTGCGCCCTTCCCTGCCGATGATGCGGCCCTTCATCTCGTCCGAGGGCAGCGTGACCGAGGTGACGGTCGTCTCGGCCGTGACGTCGGTGGCGATGCGCTGCATCGTGGTGACGAGGATGTCGCGGGTGTGCTTCTCGGCGGTGAGCTGGGCCTCCTGGTCGATCTTGTTGATCAGGATCTGGGCGTCGTGCTTGGCCTCGTTCTCCATGGTCTGGATGATGACGCGCTTCGCCTCTTCCGCGGTGAGCCCCGAAATGCGCTCCAGCTCCTGCCGATACTGCTCCTCCTGCCCCAGGAGGGCGGTTTCGCGGTCGGCGAGGCCTTTTTCCTTTACCTTGATGGTGCTTTCGAGGCGTTCAAGGGCTTCGATTTTGTTATCGAGATTCTCTTCCTTCTGCATGACGCGGCGCTCGAGTTTCTGGATTTCGACGCGTCGTTCCCTGATTTCCCTCTCTTGCTGGTTGCGATCCCGGATGAGTTGATCTTTCGCCTCGACCAGGATCGCTCTTTTTTCGGCTTCTGCTTCTTTAACTGCGTCCTGACTAACCCTCGCCGCCTCGTTTTCCGCGGCGGTGAGTTGAAATCTGGCGTAAAGCCAGCGGATCGTCCATCCAAGAATC
>JAJTBU010000153.1 GCA_021286735.1 bacterium | reverse complement strand
CCTGCCCCTGCGCTGGGCGGAACTCGGCACCGTGTACCGCTACGAGCGCTCCGGAACCCTGCACGGGCTCATGCGCGTGCGCGGCTTCACCCAGGACGACGCCCATATCTTCTGCACGCCCGACCAGATCGAGGGCGAGATCGCCGAGGTCCTGCGCTTCAGCCTCTACATGCACAAGACCCTCGGCTTCAAGGACATAAAGGCCTACCTGGCCACCAAGCCCAAGGGGGACGGCTCCGTGGGCGACCCCGAGCGCTGGGCCCAGGCGACCGAGTCCCTCAAGAAGGCCATCGAGAAGGAAGGCCTCGCCTACGAGGTGGACGAGGGCGGCGGCGCCTTCTACGGCCCCAAGATCGACCTGAAAGTGCGGGACGCGATCGGCCGCGAGTGGCAGCTGACCACCATCCAGTTCGACTTCAACATGTCCGAGCGATTCCAGATCGAGTACGTGGACGCCGACGGCCAGCGCAAGCGGCCCTACATGGTGCACCGCGCCCTCCTGGGATCGATCGAGCGCTTCTTCGGCGTCTACCTCGAGCACACGGCCGGCGCCTTCCCCGTCTGGCTCAGCCCGGAACAGGTGGCCGTGATCCCCGTCGGCCCGGACTTCGCCGACTACGCGGCCCAGGTCGCCGAGGAGCTCAAGAAGCGGAACATCAGGGCCAAGGCAGTCCTGTCCGACGAGCGCATGAACGCGAAGATCCGCGACGCCCAGGGACAGAAAATTCCCTACATGCTCGTGGTCGGCGGCAAGGAGCGCGACGAGAAGACCGTCTCCATCCGCTTCCGCGACGGCAGGCAGGAGAACGGCGTCTCCCTCGACGCCTTCATCGGCAGGCTTCTGGACAGAGTGGCGACGAAGTCGCTGGAACTTTAGGGGAATAAGGGGCGAGCCCGCGGCCGCGGGCTCGTTCGCTGGACGGGGCTCGCGGAACGGCGCTCTCGGCGCGGCTCCGCGAGCCCCTTTTGTTTGTCCGCGAGACGCCCCAGGGCGCCTGGCCCCTAATCGAGCGGCGAGGCGATCGGGGGCGACTTGGGCGAAGCGTCGCGCGCCCTGGCCCTGGAGCCGCGAGCGCGGCAGGTGGAGCCGCGAACGATCAGGCGGGGAGGGTACTCGACGCGCGTGATCACCTCTGGCGCCTCGCCCTTGCCCTTCGCGCCGCCGATCCGGCTGCAGAGCATCGCGAAGGCGTTGTGCCCCTTCTCGAATATGTAGTTGTCGACGGTGGTGAGCGAGCTCGGCGACAGCCGCGAGGAGAAGAGGTTGTCGAAACCGCAGACGCTGTAATCCTCGGGAACGCGCAGCCCTGCCTCGGTTATCGCGTCGATGACGCCATAGGCGACCATGTCGTTCACGGCGGCGAAAGCGGTGATTTCCCCATCGGACAGGCACTCCTTGGCCAGCGAGTAGCCGACGCGGTGCTCGATGAAGAGGTCTTGCAGCTCCTCGGCGGGAGTGACGGCCCGCGCCCGCACGGCGATCCTGCCCCCGGGGCAAGCTTCTTTATAAGTGTCCTCGAGACCCTGCAGCCTTCGGATCCTCATGCTGTTCGCCGGGTCGAGCGTGGTCGAGACGTAGGCGATGCGGGTATGTCCCAACTCGAGCAGGTGCCTCGCTATCAGGATGCCCGCCCGGTAGTTGTCCATTTCGACCGTATCGATCTTCAGCAGGGAGCCCTTGTCGCTGATAAGCACCGTGGAGATGGCGAGGGCGGCTTTTTCGAGGGCGGCGGGGCATTGCGGCGGCATGGCGAAGATGATTCCGGCCGCTCCCGCCTCGACGACCGCCGCCAGGGCGCGCGCCTCGATGTCGGGGGAGCGGTAGGTGTTGAGCGTCATGACCTGGAAATCCCGTTCGAGGGCCGATTGCTCGATAGCCTGGACGAGCATGGCGTAGTAAGGATTCGTGATGTTGGGGCAAAAGACGGCGATGACGCGTTTTCCGGAAAGCGGTTTCTTGTTGGCGGGCGGCGAGGCCTTCGCGTAGCCCAGCCGTTCGGCGGCCGCGGTGACGGCGCGCACCGTCTCCTCGGAGAACGAGACATCGGGCCGCTTGTTGAGAATCATCGAGATGGACGCCTGCGAAAAGCCGGTCAGTTCGGCGATTTGCTTGAGTGTCGGTGTCGGTTTCTTTTCCATAGCTACCTTGGTCGGCCTACTAAACCTTTAGTGTGATTATAATAGGGTTATTAAAAAATCGCAATGATAATAGTTAAAAATCTTTTATTGTTAATTGAAATCAATTAAAAACAACATAAAATCTGAAAATATTTGACAAAAATTCAGAACGTGGTATATCATCGGGTTTAAATGACTATTAAAACGCAAGCAAATTATTAAATTGCCTGCGAGGGCACAGGGGAGCCTTTTGCGCGCCGCGGAGCGCGCCGCGAATCCCCGCGCCGCCATGGAGCATCGTCGCATGGAGATTTTCTATTCAGAACTCTGCCTCATCGGCGGAGTCGTCGAAGATAACGTGGATCGCCTTATCGCGCACGGGGCGGAAAATATCGAGCTCATGCTCGACGGCTCCGGCTGGGACGATTTCCCGCGGCGCATGGACGCGCTCGTGCCGGCGCTCAAGGCCAGAAACGTCGGATATTCGGTCCACGTGCCCGTGTGGGACGTGAACCTCACCTGCGAAAACGCGCATCTGCGCGCCGCTGTGCTCGAAACCTACAAGCAGTCGGTTGTCCTCGCCTCCAAGCTCGACGCCAAGCATGTCGTCCTCCATACCGGCTGGTGCTCCGACCCACATTTCTCCAAGGACGAGGGCCGCGCGAGGGCGGGAGAGGCGATGCTCGCCCTGAACGACTTCAACGCCGCGTACGGGCAGAACCTGCTCGTGGAGAATGTCGGCACCAACGCCACCTCCCTCTTTACGGAAGACCAGTTCGTCCACTTCCTGGACGGATTTCCCGATGATTTCGGCTACCTCGTCGACGCGGGACACGCCTACATCAACGGCTGGAACCTGGAGACCCTCTTCTCCAGGCTGGGCGAAAGGCTTCGGGCCATCCACGTCCACGACAACGACGGCCTCAAGGACCGCCACGCCCCCATCGGAGAGGGCTGCATGGACTGGAACGCCCTCCTCGCCGCGGCGAATTCGACCGGACGCGGCCTGAACCTCGTGCTGGAATACAATATCGGCACCGAACTCGAGCGGCTGCGGGAGGGCAGGGCCTTCCTCGAAGCCCGATGCGGCGGAAGGCGCTAGCGGCGCCCCGGCCTTCGGGAGCGCGGCGACGCTCCCCCCTCGATTGTCTTCTTTGCCGGGAGACGAAGCTTTCCCGGCCGATGCATTTGTGATCCGCTCGGAAACGGGCCAAGGAGGATTGGATGAAAAGGATTTCCTGCGCGATTATCGCCGTCTCCATGCTGATGGCGATGACCATGGGCGTCGGGGCGGCCGACGCGGACAAATACGCGGTCAAAGCCCCCATCAAGATTCAGTGGTGGCACGCGATGGAGGCCCAGTACAAGCCCCTCATCGACAAGGTCGTCGCCGATTTCGAGAAGCAGAATCCCATGATCGACGTCGAGGCTATCTATCAGGGCAGCTACGCCGACTTGAACGAGAAACTGATCGCCGCCCAGGCCGCCGGCACGACCCTCCCCGCCGTCACGGTCGCCAACACTCCCTACATCGCCCAGTACGGCGACTCCGGCATGTGCGAGATCCTCGATCCCTACATCCAGGCCACAAGCTTCGACATCAAAGACTTCGGCGCGGGCCTGCGCGTCGCCTCGAGCTTCAAGGGCAAGCAGGTTTCTCTCCCCTTCCTCATCTCCACGCAGATTATGTTCTACAACAAGGACATGGCCGACGCCGAGAAGATCAAGCTCCCCGAGACCTGGGCTGACATGGACACTTTCATGGCCAAGGCCTCCAAAGTCTCCAACGGCGCGACCCAGCGCTACGCCACCGTGATTCCCGGCTGGGACCAGTGGTATTTCGAGACCTTCTATCTCAATTCGGGCGTCAATATCGTCAACGACGACAACAAGACCACCGATCTGGGCAGCGCCAAGGCCGTCGAGATCGCCAAGCAGCTCAAGAAGTGGTGCGACTCCAAGCAGGCTTACTGGGCCTACGGCAAGGACGCCTCGGGCATCATGCGCCAGAACTTCATCGACGGCAAAACCTTCTCCGTTATCCACACAACGTCGCTCTACAACATGTACGCGACCAACTGCAAGTTCAAGGTCGGCATGCACTACCTGCCCGGCAACAAGACCAGGGACTCCGAGATCGGCGGCAGCGTCCTCCTCATCCCCTCCAAGAACAAGCAGGACGTGAAGAACGCCGGCTGGAAGCTCCTCTCCTACCTGACCAGCAAGGAAGTCAACATGCTCTGGGCCAGCGAGACCGGCTACATGCCCACCCGCAACTCCGTGACCCAGACAGCCGAGGCCAAGGCCTATCTCGCCGAGAAGCCGGCTTTCAAGGCCGTGTTCGACAACCTCGACCACATCAATCCCAGGATCCAGCATCCCGCCTACTCCGCGCTCGCGAAGATATGGATGCAGGAGATGGCGAAGGTCGTCATCGAGGGCGGCGACGTCCAGGCCTCCATGCAGAAGGCCGCCAAGCAGATCGACGAAGCCCTGCAGGACTAAGTCCTGAGGGCCCGAGAATATTGATTCCAATCCGCGGCGCCCTACGGCGCCGCGGTTTCCATGAGCGAGGGAGCGAACATGACGAAAAAAGCGGATAAGGTCCCCGCGGCGCGGACGAAGGCGCCCAATTACCGTCGCCGCGAGAAGACGAAAGACTTCCTGTGCACCGTCCCGGCGCTCGGGTTTTTCGCCGCCTTCGTCTATTACCCCATCATCGAGCTGTTCCGGATCAGCTTCACGAACTGGAACCTCATCAAGGACAACTACAAGTACGTCGGCCTGAAGAACTACACCTGGCTCTTCGCCGGCTCGGGCGCCGAGAAGTGGCTCGCCTCGCTCAGGATCACCTTCACCTACACCTTCTGGGAGATCGCGATCACCCTCGCCGGCGGCATGCTCCTCGCCGCGCTCTTCAACCGCGAGAGCAAGCCATTCTCCACGATGCGCGCCATCGTCTTCATGCCCAAGTACATCGGCGTGTCGACATCGGCCATCGTCTTCATGTGGATACTGAACGACCAGTTCGGCATCCTCAACTACGTGCTCAACGCCTTCGGGATCGCGAGCCAGCCCTGGCTCAACTCCGAGAAGACGGCCCTCGCCTCGGTCCTCATCCTCACCGGCTGGCGCGTCGTCGGCGACGGCATGATGATCTACCTCTCGGCCATGAAGGGCATCTCGCCCGAATATTACGAGGCGGCCAAGCTCGACGGCGCCAACGGGCTCCAGCGCTTCCGCTTCATCACCTTGCCGCTCCTCTCGCCCACGACGCTCTTCCTCTTCGTGACGACCTTCATCGCCTCGATGAAAGTGTTCCAGTCGGTCGACGTCATGACATCGGGCGGGCCCTACGAGGCCACTAACGTGATGGTCTACTGGATCTACGAACTCGCCTTCGTCGAGTTCAGGGTCGACCGCGCGGCGGCCGTCGCCTGCATCTTCTTCGCCATCCTCCTCGCCTTCACGATGGCGACGATGAAGCTTTCGGACAAGAACGTCCACTATGAGTCCTGAGGCGGTGGCGATATGACGAAAACAGCAAACGCGATCAACAGCAGGGCCCGGCGCGCGAAGTCCGCGGGCATAGCCCTCCAGTACCTTCTCGCGGTGGCCTTCACGCTCATCGTGATCTTCCCGATCTTCTGGATGATCATATCCTCGCTGAAATCGAGCGACGAGCTCCTGCGCCCCGTGCCGACGCTCTGGCCCGAGCGCTTCCAGTGGCACAACTACGCGGACGCCCTCAAGATGGCGCCCTTCGGCAAGTATTTCTTCAACACCATCGTCATGACGGCGGGGATCATGCTCCTCCAGCTCTCCATCGGCGCCTTCGCCGCCTACGGCTTCGCCAAGGGCAACTTCCCCGGCAGGGAGGCCCTCTTCATCGTGGTGCTCGGCGCGCTGATGATCCCCATCCAGGTGACCTTCGTGCCCATCTACGTGATGGTGGCCAAGCTCAAGTGGATCAACACCTTCGCCGGCCTCATCGTGCCGAACGCGGCCTCAGCCTACCTGATCTTCATGCTCAGGCAGACCTTCAAGGCGGTGGACGACAGCTTCATGGAGGCGGCGAGGCTCGAG
>JAJTBU010000152.1 GCA_021286735.1 bacterium | reverse complement strand
GATGATAAAAGAACTCTCCAGACTGTTCAAGTGCCTTCCGCCGCTATTGGCCGATTTTCCGTATCTTTTAATGGCTCAAAGGGTTGTCGCAGGGTTCGTAGCCGCCGAACCTGGCTTGGAACTGGGCGCGGCCGCGGCTCATGGAGCGCAGCTCGCCGGCGAATCCGAAGAGGCGCCGCATGGGCGCGAGGGCGGCGATGTCCTTGCGGCCCAGGCCGTCCTCCACCGACTCGACGCGGCCGCCGCGCGACGCGAGGGCGTTGAGCACCGGGCCGAAGTGCTCCTCGGGGCACTCGATGTCGACGCGCATGACGGGCTCCAGGAGGATCGAGCCGGCTTCGGAGAGGGCGCGGCGCGCGGCCAGGGCGGTGGCCGCCTCGACGGCGGTTTCGCCCGAGCGGCCGGTGCCGCCGGCCGGGGGCGCGAACTCGAGAAGGGTGAGGCGGGTGGCCTCCATGGGCCAGCCCCCGGCCGGGCCGACCGCGAGGGAGGCCTCGGCGCCGCGGCGGACGGCAGCCAGGTGCGGCGGCGTCAGCTTCAGCGCGGGGGATGTCAGGATCTCGCTAACCTGGCCGTCGCGCAGCGGCTCCACTTTGAGCGCGAGGGAAAGGCGTATCCGCTCGCCGCCAAAATCGCGGTCGAAGTCCTCCCTGGCGGAGGCGGGCTTCGCCAGGCGCTCGCGGAGGTTCACGCGCGGATTGCCCGTCCGGACGCGGAGGCCATATTCGCGCCGCAGCCTTTCGACCAGGATGTCCAGGTGCAGCTCGCCCTGCCCCGCCACCTCGAAACGCCCCGTCTCCTTCTCCTCGCTGACGCGGAGCGACAGGTCTTCGAGCGCCATCGCCTCGAGGGCGCGCCGCAGGGGCGCGAGATCCTGCAGGGTCGGCGGCTCGATCACCTGGCTGACGACGGGTTCCGGCGTGTCGAGCGGCTCGAAGACCACCGGCGTCCCGCGGTCGCAGAGGCTCGCGCCGGCCTCGAGGCCATCTGCCCGCAGGGCGACGACTTCGCCGGGTCCGGCCTCGCCGAGCTCGATGAGCGACTCCGCCTGGATCCCGAAGATTTTGCGCAGCGAGACGGGCTTGGAAGTTCTGGCATCGACCAGCTTGCGTCCGACGGTCAAGGTGCCCGACCATACCCGCGTCCAGGCCAAGACTTCCCCCGATTCTCCGACCGCGGCCTTGAACACGAAGGCGGCGATGGGGCCGGCGGGATCTGACTTCGTCGCGATGGGTTCGCCTCCGCGCGGGCTCGTCCCCGCTGGGACGGCGGCGTTCGCCGGCGAGGGGAGGAGGCCTATCACCGCGTCCAGAAGCAGGCCCACGGAGCCGTCGACGAAGGCCGATCCACAGAACACGGGCGCCAGGAGGCAGTCCCGCACCTGGAGGGCGGCCGCCGCGGCCAGGACTTCCGCGGGCACCTCGCGGTTTTCGGCGTAGAGCGAAAGGATCGCGTCGTCGCGCTCGGCGAGCCGCTCGACGAGCCGAGCCCTGGCGTCCGCCACGGCCTCCGCGGATTCCGGAAAGTCGGCGAGCGGTGCTTCGACGTCGGCGCCGCCCCCCCCCTCTCCGGCGCCGAAGCGCCATGCCCTCATGCCGATGAGGTCGGCGACGCCGACCCAAGCCCTGTCCACGAAAAGGGGGACCTGAAAGGCGACGGCACTCGGCTCGAGGGCCGCCGCCAGGTTCCGCACGACGCCGTCGAAATCAGCGCCGACGCGATCCATCTTGTTGACAAAGTAGAGGCGGGGCAGCCGGCGCCGCGCGCAGGCCGCGACGATCACCTCGGTGCGGGCCTGCACGCCCGACACCGCGCAGAGGGCGATGACAGCGCCGTCGAGGATGCGCAGGGCCCGCGTCACCTCGTTGCCGAAGTCGACATGGCCGGGCGTGTCGATCAGACGGACGTCGGCGTCCTTCCAGGCGAAGCGCACCGCCGCCGACTTCACCGTGATCCCATGGAGCCTTTCCACGGAGAGGTAGTCGGTCGCGGTCGTGCCCTCGTCCACGTTCCCGGCCTCGCGCCGGAGGCCCGCCAGGTAGAGCATCTTCTCCGTTATGGAGGTTTTCCCCGCGTCGACATGGGCGAGTACGCCTATGTTCCTGATCGTCGCGGTCCCATTCCTGGAGGAAGACGCTGCTGTCATGGTTTTTTAAGTATAGGCCCGCGGAGGGGCATAAAAAAAGCCCCGCGGAGCGGGGCTTTTCGTTTGCTTGGTCGGACTACCACTTGTAATGGGCGAAAGCCTTGTTGGCCTCGGCCATTTTGTGCATGTCTTCCTTCTTCTTGATCGCGGTGCCGGTGCCGTTGAAGGCGTCGAGGAGCTCGTCGGCGAGCTTCTCGTTCATGGCCTTGCCGCTGCGGGAGCGGCTGGCGTTGATGATCCAGCGCATGGCCAGGGCTTCGCGCCTGGAGTCCCTGATCTCGATGGGGACTTGGTAGGTCGCGCCGCCGACGCGCCGGGACTTGACTTCCACGGCGGGTTTGGCGTTCTCGAGCGCCTTGTTGAAGACGTCGATGGCCGGAACGCCGGCTTTCTTCTGCATGACGTCCATCGCGTCGTACATGATGCGGGTGCAGACGGATTTCTTGCCCTGGAGCATCATCCTGCAGATGAACTTCGTGACGGTGACGGAATTGAACTTGGTGTCGGGCGCGTGGCCGCGATCGATACTCTTCTTCTTTCTGCCCATAGTATTCGCCTCTTTCCCTTACGCCTTGGGTTTTTTGGCGCCGTACTTGGAGCGGCCCTTCTTGCGATCCTCGACGCCCAGGGTATCCTTGGCGCCGCGGATGATATGGTAGCGAACGCCGGGGAGGTCCTTTACACGGCCTCCGCGGACGAGCACCACCGAGTGCTCCTGAAGATTGTGGCCCACACCCGGAATGTAAGCGGTCACTTCGATGCCGTTGGTAAGGCGAACGCGGGCGACTTTGCGTAAGGCCGAGTTAGGCTTTTTGGGCGTAACGGTCATGACGCGCGTGCAGACACCGCGACGCTGCGGGCACTCTTCCAGTGCCGGGGCTTTGGTCCGCCACGTGTTCGGCTTGCGGCCGAGGCGGATAAGCTGGTTGATCGTCGGCATAAATGCTCTAGACTCCCTTGGGTGGTCGCTGCGCGTCAGCATCGCGCGGACCAGTTTCTTTAATCACGGGTACGGTTCGCCTGAAAACGCGGTGGCGCTTCCCAGGCGATCCAAGATACCCTTTGCGATCAAACATTGTCAAGACCGACACGGGGCTGCCCCCGCGCCTGTCATCCATGGAACGGCTCGACGGCCGTCCTCATTCATCTTCCGAAACGGCCTCGAATCCCTCGTCGTTCTCGAACACGGTCTCTTCCTCGAAGGAGCCGGAATCCGCCCTGTCCTCGAGCGCCGGGATCGGCGCCATTTCCTTCTCGAGCTTGCGCTTCTCGAGGATCTCCTCGACGAAGCCGTCCAGGTCCTCGTGCTCGCCGTCGGAGAGCTTGATGCTCTTGTACTGGCGCATGCCGGTGCCGGCGGGGATCAGGTGGCCGATGATGACGTTCTCCTTGAGGCCGCGGAGAGCGTCGGTGGAACCGGCGATGGCCGCGTCCGTGAGGACCTTCGTGGTCTCCTGGAAGGAGGCCGCGGAGAAGAAGGAGTCGATCTTGAGCGAGGCCCTGGTGATGCCGAGCAGCATGGGGCGGGCCACGGCGGGCTGGCCGCCTTCCTTGATCACGCGGCCGTTCTCCTCGTGGAAGCGGTACTTGTCGACCTGCTGCCCGTAGATGAAGCGCGTGTCGCCAGGATTCACGATCTCGACCTTCTTCATCATCTGGCGGATGATGACGCCGATGTGCTTATCGTTGATCGTGACGCCCTGGAGGCGGTACACCTGCTGGACCTCGTCCATCAGGAAGGCCTGGCAGGCCTGCTCGCCCAGGATGTTGAGAATGTCGTGCGGGTTCTTGCTGCCGTCGCAGAGGAGTTCGCCGGCCTCGACGATATCGTTGTCGCGGACGAGGAGGCGCCGGCCCATCGGCACGAGGTGCTTGTATTCCTTGTTGAACTTGTCGGTGACCACGATCACGCGCTTGTTCTTGATGTTGCCCTTGATGGAGACCTTGCCGGAGACCATGGCCAGGATGGCCGGGTTCTTGGGCTTGCGCGCTTCGAAGAGCTCGCCGACGCGGGGCAGGCCGCCCGTGATGTCCATGGCCTTGGCGCTTTCCTTGAGGATCTTCGCGAGGGTGCGGCCGGCCTTGACGATCTCGCCGTCCTCGACGTTGAGGTAGGCGCCGCCGGGGAGGAGGTAGGCGAAGATTTCGTTGCCCGCCTCGTCGGTGATGACGATGCGCGGCTGCTTGGAATCGCGCTCCGCGGCGAATTCGGTGATCTTCTTGTCGATGTTGCCCGTTTCCTCGTTGATCTCTTCCTTGAGGGTCGAGCCGGGGATGATGTCCTCGAAGCGGGCGTAGCCGTCGTACTCGGAGATGATCGGGTCGGCGAAGGGGTCGAAGGTCGCCAGGGTCTCGTTGGCGGCGGCGATCGCGCCTTCCATCACCGTAAGCTCGGAACCGTTCCTGACCTCGAGCTTCTGCTCCTGGGCGATCAAGAGCAGCTTGCCCTTGAGCACCTTGGCGTAGGAGATGTCGTTGGCGGCGACATCGGTGCCGTCGGCCTTCTTGATGATGAAGGAGCCCTTGAGCACGCGCGCACCGTCGTCCACCAGGACCTTGTCGCCGGAGGCCACGTCGAAGGAGGAGAAGACCTTGCAGACGTAGAGGTAGCCCTTCCTGGTGAAGAGGAAGTGGCCTTCCTTGGTCGTCACGTAGGTGCCCTGGATCTTGGTGACCAGGACGGGGTACTTGAGGTAAATGCGGTTTTCCTCGGTGGCCTTGGTCGCGGCGCCGCCGATATGGAAGGTTCGCATCGTCAGCTGGGTGCCGGGCTGGCCGATGGACTGGGCGGCGATGATGCCCACCGCCTCGCCGATGTCGACCGTCCTGCCCGTGGCCAGGTTGCGGCCGTAGCACTTGCGGCAGACGCCGTAGCGCGCCTCGCAGGTGAGGACGGTGCGGACCGTCACTTCCTCGATGCCCGCCGCCTCGATCGCGTTGGCGATCTCCTCGGTGATCTCCTCGTTGGAGTCGACGATGATCTCGCCGGTGATGGGATGGCGGATCGGGTCGAGGGTGAAGCGGCCGATGATGCGCTCGCGCAGGGGCTCGATGATCTCCTCGCCGTCCTTGATCGCCGTGTGGATGGCGCCGTTGATGGTGCCGCAGTCGTCCTCGTTGACGACCATGTCCTGGGCGATGTCGACCAGTCGCCTGGTGAGGTAGCCGGCGTCGGCCGTCTTGAGGGCCGTGTCGGCGAGGCCTTTTCGGGCGCCGTTGGTCGAGATGAAGAACTCGATGACCGACAGGCCCTCGCGGAAGTTCGACCTGATCGGCAGCTCGATGATGTCGCCCGACGGCTTGGCCATCAGGCCTCGCATGCCCGCGAGCTGGCGGATCTGGTTGCGGCTGCCTCGTGCGCCGGAGTAGGCCATCATGTAGATGTTGTTGAAGCCGTCCTTGTCCCTCTCTAGGGTCTTCATCATGACGGAGGTCAGTTCCTCGTTGGTCTTGGACCAGACCTCGACGACGCGGTTGTAGCGTTCGTCCTGGGTGATGTGGCCGGCGAGGTACTGCTTCTGGATGGAGTCGACCTGGCTGTTCGCCTCGGCGATCATCTTGGCCTTCTCGCTCGGGATGACGATGTCGTCCATGCCGATGGTGGCGCCGAAGAAGGTCGCGTAGCGGAAGCCCATGCTCTTGATGGCGTCCAGCATGAGGACGGTGGTGTACGGGCCGTTGAACTTGTACACGTACTCGATGAGGTTCCGGATATCCTTGTCCGTCATCGAGTAGTTGACGTAGGGGATGACCGCGGGCAGGGCCTCGTTGAGGAGGATGCGGCCGGCGGTGGTCAGGATGGCGCGGTTCTCGGGAAGGTCGATCGCCTTGCCGACCTTGTTCCAGACGATGTCCTTGGGCGCGGGAACCCTGACCTCGGCCTGGTAGTCGCAGGCGCCGGACTCGCAGGCCATGAGGAGTTCGTTGGTGGAAGAGTAGCGCTTGCCCTCGCCCGCCACGCCCTGCTCGACGCCCTCGAGCGCTGGCAGGCCGAGCAGCGCGCCGGCACCTGGCGCGACTTCGCCCAGTTTGCCCGGGGTGACACCAAGCAGATCAGCGACGCCGAGAAAAGCTGGCTGGAGGGT
>JAJTBU010000151.1 GCA_021286735.1 bacterium | reverse complement strand
GATCTTCGAGCGCCTGCGCATAAAGATCAGCCCCACGAAAAAGATAGGCGCTCTCTCCGTTTCGGACCGCCAGATGGTGGAGATCGCGAAGGCGGTGTCGTGCGGCGCGAAGATAATCGTCCTCGACGAGCCGACCTCCTCGCTCACGGAGAACGAGGTCGCGCATCTTTTCGGGATAATCAGGACGCTCAAGGCCGAAGGGGTCGCGATCATCTACATCTCCCACAAGATGGAGGAGATACTCGCGATTTCGGACGAGGTCACCGTGATGCGCGACGGCTGCTGGATCGCCACCGAGGATGCGAGGACCCTGACGAAAGACCGAATTATCTCGCTGATGGTCGGGCGCGATCTCGCGCAGCTTTTCCCGCCGAAGACGAATGCGCCGACGAAACGCGTGGCGCTCAAGGTCAGCAGGCTCTCCGGGGCTTACATGCCGACCATAGAGGATATCTCCTTCGAACTGCGCGAAGGCGAGATCCTCGGCGTGTCTGGGCTCGTCGGGTCGAGGAGGACCGAGCTCGTGGAAACGATCTTCGGACTCCGAAAGATGAAGGGCGGGACGATCGAGGTGAAGGGACAGCCCCTGGCGGTCCACTCTCCGCGCGCGTCGATAGGGAAAGGGATAGGGCTCGTCACGGAGGAGCGGCGATCGACGGGCATATTCCCCCTCCTGAGCATCCAGTTCAACGCGATGATCGCCAATATCGGCGCCTACGCGCGCCTCGGCGTCATGAACTACCGCAAGGCCTCCAAGGATACGGCCTGGGTGATCGACGCGCTTTCGGTGAAGACGCCGTCGCAGAAGACGGCGATAGCCAACCTGTCCGGCGGCAACCAGCAGAAAGTGATCCTCGGCCGATGGCTCCTCACCTCGCCCGATGTCCTCCTACTCGACGAGCCGACGCGAGGCATCGATGTGGGGGCGAAGTATGAAATCTACCAGCTCATGATCGACCTCGCGGGAAAGGGCAAGAGCGTCGTTTTCATCTCCTCCGAGATGCCCGAGCTGCTCGGCGTCGCCGATAGGATCCTCGTCATGAGCAACGGCAGGCTCGCGGGGATTGTCGACGCGGCGAATACGAACCAGGAAGAGCTCCTGAAGCTCTCCGCCGCCTATATCTAAAGGAAGGGGTTTTCCCGATGACCATCGACAAGCAAGGAT
This sequence comes from bacterium, assembly GCA_021286735.1. Classification (GTDB taxonomy): domain Bacteria; phylum Spirochaetota; class Spirochaetia; order Treponematales; family Rectinemataceae; genus JAJTBU01. The sequence continues at coordinate 5,079 of JAJTBU010000151.1, read as the reverse complement.
CAGGCGCCGCCAAGGCGCGAGCATCGGCTTTTATCATGCAAAACGCGCTCTATCTCGTCATGTTCATGATGATCTGCGTGATCTGCCTTATCGAACCGACATTCTTAAAGCTGCAGAATTTCTATTTCATAGTGACCCAGGCATCCTCGCGGATAATCATGGCGCTCGGCGTGGCGAGCATCATCGTCCTCGGGTACACCGACCTATCGCTCGGGCGGAGCGTCGGCATGGCCGCCATTTTCGCCTCATCCCTCCTGCAGGCCGTCGATTACTCCCAGCGGATATTCCCCAAGCTGCCTCAGCTGCCGATATTCATCCCGATACTCGCCGTCATGGCGATCTGCTCGCTTTTCATGGTGGTGCAGGGGCTGGTCGTGTCCAAGCTCAAGGTGGCGCCCTTCATCGCCTCGCTCGGCTTCCAGCTCGTGCTCTACGGTCTCCAATCGCTCTACATCGACGAACTGAACGACTCATCGCCGATCGGCGGCTTCGATCCGAAATACAGCCGATTCGCCCAGGGCGCGATCGAGTTCAACAATTTCAGGCTCCCTTACCTCGTCATCTACGCGGCGATCGCCATCGCGATCGTATGGTTCGTCTGGAACAAAACCAAGCTCGGACGCAACATGTACGCCATCGGCGGCAACGTCGAGGCGGCGACCGTCTCGGGAGTCAACGTGGTCGCCAATATCATCATCATCTATGCGATCGCGGGCCTGATGTACGGCTTCGGCGGAGCGCTGGAGGGGGCGCGGACGGGAAGCGTCACGAACATGCTCGGCTCCGGATATGAGCTCGACGCCATCGCCGCCTGCGTCGTCGGCGGCGGCGCGGTGCGGGGGGGCGTGGGGACGGTGGTCGGCGTCGTCACCGGCGTCTTGATTTTCCAGGTGATCAACTACGGGCTCGTGTTCATCGGCGTCAATCCTTACGTGCAGTATATCGTCAAGGGCATGATCATCATCCTCGCGGTCGCCATCGACTCGCAGAAGTACATCAAGCGGAGATAGGCGAGGCTCTGCGCGGAAGAGCGCCTTCGCCCCGGGAGGGGGCGCTTGGCGGCGGTGAATCAACGTGGCATCGATGCCGGAGGGAATGATGAGGGAACGCGTAATGGTCGTCGGCGGCGGAATGATGGGATGCGGCATCGCCGCGATCGCAGCGCTGGCCGGAAATTCGGTGACGGTCGTCGAGACCTCGGAGCAGGCGAGGACCGCGGGGCTCGCCCGCGTGCGCGGGCTCATAGACGAGCTGGCGTCGAACGGGCTGGCTGAGCGAGCCGCGGCTGAGGCTGCGGGAAAGGCCGTGGAATTTTCGGGCGACCTCGAAAAAGCGGCCGCGGGGGCGTTTTTCGCCATCGAGGCGATCGTCGAAGACCTGGCCGCCAAGCAGGCGATGTTCCAGCGGCTCGACAGCCTCCTGCCGCCGGACATCCCCATCGCGAGCAACACCTCGGGCTTGAGGATCACCGAGATCGCCGCTTTGACCGTCCATCCCGAGCGGACGGCCACCGCTCATTTCTGGTTTCCCGCCCACCTCGTCCCCCTGGTCGAGGTGGTCATGGGGGACGGCACGAGCCGCGACGTGGCGGAATGGATCGTCCGGACGCTGAAGTCCTGGGGCAAGAGCCCCGTCCTCGTCAAGAGAGATCTGCCGGGGCAGTTGGCCAACAGGATCCTGCAGGCGGTGATCAGGGAGGCGTCGCACATCGTCGAGATCGGGCTCGCCTCGCCTGAGGATGTCGACACAGCGGTAAAGATGGGCATGGGGATCCGTTTCCCCGCATGGGGCCCGCTCGAGCATGTCGATGCCGTGGGGGTCGATCTGTGCAGGTCGGTGCAGAACACCGTGCTGCCAGGCATCAGCGACAGCCACGAGGCAAACGCGAGCTTCGAGGAGATGGTGAAAGCGGGCAACCTCGGCTATAAGACGGGGCGGGGATTCTACGACTGGAGCGTCAAGGACATGGATGGCCTGGCGAGAAAGCGCAACGAATTCATCTGGAAGGCGCGCGCGATGCAGCGGGCGGTATTGAGGTAGTGTTCCCGCGTGGCGGTTTCGGCGCCTTCCCTGTCGCCGGCGTTGAGGGCCTCGGCGATCCTGCGATGCTCGGCGCAGATCTGCGTGAAGCGCCCCGGAAGTTCCAACGCCAAGGCCCTGTACTGGCGGCTCTGGGAATAATACTGCCCGAGGATGTCCGAGAGGCGGGGGGAGCTGGCGGCCGCTATCACGATGTCGTGGAACTCCTGGTTCTTCTCGAGCATGACCGCCGACTGTTCAGGTTCCTCAGTCTTCTCCATCTGGTCGCAGAGATCGAGGAGGCGGGCCTTGTCGCGGGAGGATATCCTGGTCGCCGCGAGGCGGGCCGCGACGCCGGAGAGGGCCGCGCGGATATAGTATATCTCCAGGAGCTGGTCGGTCGAGAAACTCTTGACCCGGCAGCTTCGGTGCGGCGCCTCCTCGACGAGGCCGAGGGAGATGAGGCGGTTGAGCGCCTCCCTGATCGGGGTGCGGCTCACGCCCAGACGCTTTGAGAGTTCGACGGTGTTGAGGCTGTCGCCCGGCTTGAGGGCATGGGAGGCTATTTCGTCGCGCAGCGTGGTGAATACGATGTCCTGGATGCTGTGATAGAGATTCCTGATTTCTTCAGCCATTTTTATCGTACCGCCTTATTGGATCCATTACACCGTTTACATCATATGTCTAGCGTAAGTGGTTTATGGATCCATTATACTACCACGAGGCGAAATGCACAATGCTTTTCCAATTTGTTATTGTTCCTCCGGCGCAGTCGCAGGGAAGGCGCATCGGGCGGATTGACAGCGCACTTCATCTATTGCTTAATGTATACAATATCCAAATATAGGCAGCGGCATCTTTTCCCGGCACTTTGCCTGCGGCGCGATGCCTCGCCGAGACGGAGATAAGAATGACGCGGAAGCAGCTCGTTTTCGTCGGAACCTACACCGAACCCATCCTGTTCGGCACGGGAAAGGTGCTCCAGGGCAAAGGGAAGGGAATACACATTTACCGCTTCGACGAGGGGGCGGGGCGCCTCGAGGAGGCCGCCGTCGCCGAGGGGATACAGAATCCGTCCTATCTCGCTTTTGGGAGCGGAGCCCGCTGCCTCTACGCTGTAAACGAACTCAAGCGATGCGATGGCGCCGCCTCGGGTGCCCTGAGCGCCTACGCCTTCGATCCGGAGAGCTTGACCCTGGCATTTCTGGACAGGCGCCTTTCGGGAGGCACCGATCCCTGCCACGTCGCCGTGGACCGCTCCGGGCGCTGGGCGGCGGTCGCGAACTACATGAGCGGCAGCGTGTCGGTCTATCCCATAGCGGCCGACGGCGGCCTCGGGCGAGTGGCGGCCTTTGTCCAGCACGCCGGACATGGCGTCAACTCCGCCCGGCAGGCGGGGCCGCACGCCCACGCCGCGATCTTCTCGCCCGGCAACGACGCCCTCATGGTTCCCGACCTCGGCATCGACCGCATCGTCGCCTACCGCTTCGATGCGGCTTCGGGCGCGCTTTCGCCCGACGAGGCGAGGACCGTACTCTGCGCGCCGGGCGTCGGCCCCAGGAGCCTGGAGTACCACCCCTCGGGGCGCTTCGCCTACGCGGTGAACGAGCTGGCCTCCTCGGTGACGGCCTACGCCGTCGACCCGGTCAGCGGCGCGCTCTCGGCGGCGCAAACCCTGTCGACCTTGCCTGACGGCTGGGGCGGGGCGAGCACCTGCGCCGATCTCCACGTGGCGCCCTCCGGCAAGCACCTCTACGCTTCGAACCGGGGACACGACAGCATCGCGATCTTCGCGATTGACGAATCGGACGGGACCCTGCGCGCCGCGGGCCACGAATCGACGCGCGGGGCGACGCCGCGCAGTTTCGCCCTCGATCGGGAGGGGGCGACCTTGCTGGCCGCCAATCAGGACTCGGATTCCATCGCCGCCTTCAGGGTCGACGCAGGAACCGGGAAACTGGAGTATGCCGGAGTTTCATGTTTTGCCCCCACGCCGGTCTGCGTAAAATTTTTCGAGCCCTCCTGAGGCTGGATTCGCGCTCTGGCTGCGGGGACGCCTCGATATTTATGCATGGCGGCGGCGCTCCTTCCCCAAAATCGCCGCCATCCCCGGTTGATATATGCGCAAATAGGACGGCGACAGCGGCAAAACGACGCGTTCGCCACGAAAAGGCCTCTGCATAAAGATGATGAAACATTGAACGTAAATCTTTCATTTAAAATGATTAAAATTCAATCGATACATTTTTCCTTTGACAGCCCCCGATTTTTCCACCAATAATAACGACGGATATCCAGCCTCTTTCGCAGCCGCTCCGGCTGGTCGTCGTGCCTTTTTTTCGAGGGGAAATCCAAAAGGAGAATTTCATGAAAACTAAGGTCCTCGCCGCGCTCCTCCTGGCGGCGCTGTTTCCGGCTACCCTTTTCGCCGCCACATCGGGCGATCCAGTCAAGCATTACGGCTTTCCCTTCCTGATCACGAACGCGGGCCAAGGCCCCGGCGGCAAGATGGCGAGGCTTCTCGTCACGCAGACAAAGACCGTCGCCCTGGACCAGGATTTCTGGTACAAGTCCGAGCCGGTGGAGAAGGATCTCAAGGAGAGGCCCTACAAAGCCCTCATGGTGATCATCGGCTCGTCGGACAAAGGGCTCGGCGCGTCGGGAATAACGATCGAACAGGAGATTGACCGCCTTGAGAAAATGGTGAAGACGGCCAAGGAAGCCAAGATGCCGATCATCGCAGTGCTCCTAGAGAAAGATAAGCGCTCGAACATCGCTACGAACCCGAACGAGCGCTGCATCGACACGATATGTCCGTACGCCGAGTGGATGATCGTGATCAAGGGCGGCAACACAGACCAGCGCTTCGACAAGCTCAAGCAAAAATACAAGATCCCGCTGACGGTCATCGACAACGCGATCGACTTCACCTCGCTCTGCAAGGAAATCTTCGCAAAATAGCCGTTCCGTCGCCCCGGGACCATGGCCGCGCCGCGCGGAAGGCCCCGGGATCTGCCCAGGGAGAATGTATGTACTTGAAAACGTCGATCGTCTTCGCCG
>JAJTBU010000150.1 GCA_021286735.1 bacterium | reverse complement strand
CCTGAGGGCGTACTGCTCTTCCGGCTGGATGCTCAGGATGAGGACGTGCGAGGCCGGGTCGATATCCTTGAGATCGCGGATGAGGTCGAGCCCGTCCTTGCCCGGCATGGAGATGTCGAGCACGACGACGTCGTAGTGGCGCTTCCGGGCGAGGTCGAGGGTGCGGAAGCCATCCTCCGCCTCGTCGATGGCCAGGGTCGGGAGCTTTTCCTCGATGAGCTGCCTCAAGCCCTTGCGAATGAGGAAATGATCGTCCGCGATGAGAATGCTCACCATTGTGATCTCCTAAAAAAACCGCCGACGCGTCGGGCGAGGCGCAGGAGCCACTCGCCGTCGGCGGCGCCCTCCAGCTCCCTGTCCTCGGCTCTCACCAGCCGTGGCGGATACGGGACCGAAGCTTTCGCGACCGTTCCGGCGCCGGGCTCGCCCCGCACCGTGAGCGTCCCGCCGAAGGCGGCGCAGCGCTCCCTCATACCGATGATGCCGAAGGAATCCTCCGCCTCTATCCGCGCCTCCTCGATGCCCACGCCGTCGTCGCGCACCTCGAGGAAGAGGGTGCTCCCCTCCATATAATAGCGGAGCGTGACATTTTTCGCGCCCGAATGGCGGATGATGTTCGTCAGCATCTCCTGGAGCACGCGGAACAGGGCCGTCGCCAAGGGCCCCTCGACGCGGGGCAGGCCCTGGCCGATCTCGATGGCGGCCTTCATGCCGCTGCGCCGCTCGAAGGAGCGCAGATACCAGCGGAGCGCATCCTCGAAGGCCAGGGCGTCGAGGGCCACAGGCCGAAGCGCGGTGGCGACGGCCTTCACCGCCCCCATGGCGTCGGCTATGGAGCGCATCATCTCGCCGACGCGCTCCTTGCGCTGCGCCGCCGGCGCGTCCGCGTGCCCATTGAGCCAGTACGCCTGGATGTTCAGCACGGCGAGGTGCTGCCCGATCTCGTCGTGGACCTCGCGGGCCGCAGCGATGCGCTCCTCCTCCCGCGCCGACTCGACATGCCGCGAAAAGTTGACGAGGAGGGCGTTGCGCCGCCGCAGCGAGCCGAGGCGGATGGCGATCGCCGCGGCCACGAGGCCGAGGGCGGCCACCACCATGCCGAGGCGGAACCACCAGGTGCCCCAGAAGGGCGGACGGACGAGGATCGAGAGCGAGGTCCCCTCGTCGTTCCAGATGCCGTTCCCGTTGGAGCCCTTCGCGCGCAGGACGTAGCGGCCGGGGGCCAGGGGCGCTATGGTTCCGCCGTTGTGGGTGCCCAGCTCGGTCCAAGCCTTCTGGCGGTCCTCGAGCCGCATCGCGTAGCGGTTGCGGCCGGGGGAGACATAGTCGAGCACGGCGATATGGAAGCTCAGGCCCGCGTTGCGGTAGCCCAGCTCGATCTCGTTCGTCGTCGAGGGCCCAGCCGCGAACATGGATGTCTTGGCCAAGCCGTCCGGAGCCTCGATGCCGAGGATCGCCACGGGCGGGCGGGGCGCGTGGCGGGGCAGGCGCCCGGGATCGAAGTGCGTGAGGCCGGCTTTCCCTCCGACCCAGACCGAACCGTCCCGGGCGAGAAGAAGGGAATTCTGGGCCAGGTCCGTCGAGGCCAAGCCATCCTCGACGCCGAAATTGAAGAACGTGCCCCTCTTCCTGTCCAGCCTCGAAAGGCCCATCGAGGTGGACACCCAGAGGTCGCCCGACCTGTCCTCGACGACGCCGTAGACCGTCGCGCCGAGAAGCCCCTCGCTCTCGGTGAAGTGCGTGAATATCCCCGTTCCCCGGTCGAGCCGGGCGAGGCCGGAGCCGCCCGTGCCGATCCAGAGAAACCCTTCGCTGTCCTCGAAGATGCAGTTCACGCTAGCGTCGCCCAGCGCGTGCGCGCTCGACGAAGAGGAGCCGTAGCCCCGGAAATCCTTGGCGCCCCGCTCCATGCAGGAGAGACCGCCGTCCCAGGTTCCCACCCAGAGCGTTCCAAGGGAATCGCGGTAAATCGCGCGCACCGAGGACCCTCGCAGCGTCGTCCTGTCCGACCCTCCGCGATAGTGCGAAAAGCTGCCCGTCGCGGGGTCGAAGCGGTCGAGCCCGCCACCCTCGGTGCCCACCCAGAGCGTGCCGTCGGAGTCGGCGTGCAGGGCCCACACGACGTTCCCGGCCAGGCTGCCGGGATCGCCGTTGTCGTGGAGATAGGCTTTTGCCTTTTCCCCTCGGCCGATGTGGATGAGGCCTCCGCCGTCGGTGCCCGCCCAGAGGTCGCCGTCGGGAGCCGCGAGCAGGGCATAGACCTTCTGGGCGGCCCGGTCGGCCGGCAGGCCGGGAATCCGCGCGAAGGAGCCGGATTTAGCGTCGAAGGCGGCGATGCCCCCGCCGTCGGAACCGACCAGAAGCCGGCCGGAGGGATCCTCGCACATGCCGCGTAGGTCGCGCAGGGGCGCGCCGCCGGCGAGTTCCTTGAAGCGGCTGAAGAGCGCCGACCTCAGGTTGTAGGTGCGGAGCCCCCCATCCTTGAAGCCCACCCACATCAGGCCGCGCCGGTCGGGGTAGATGGAGCGGACCATAGCCGCCTGGCCGGGAGGCGGGGGAAGGAGCTCGAGGGTGGCGACATCGAGCGATCCCAGCCCGGAATCGGCGTAGCCGACCCAGATCCGCCCCTCGGCATCCTGCGCGAGGGCCCTGACGGCGTCCCGCGGAGCGGCCGCGCCCGGGCGCGGCGCGGCGTGCTTGAAGCCCTCCGGCGAACAGAGATCGACGCCGCCGCCGGCCAGGCCCGCCCACACGCGCCCGCCCGAGTCCCGCAGGAGGGCCCTGACGACGTTGGACGCGATGCTGGCCGCGGAGGCCTTGTCGTGGGTAAAAACGTCGAAACGCGAGGAGGACGGGTCGAAGCGGAGCAGGCCGTCGCCCTCCGTGCCCGCCCAAACCCTGCCCTCCTGGTCCACGAGGAGGCAGCGGATGGCGCTGGTATTCGCCGAGGCGGAGCGGACTGCGGAAAAGCGCTTCGCTTGAGGATCGAAGGTTCCCAGGGCGCCGTCCCCCAAGCCCAGCCAGAGCTCGCCCGAGCGGCCCTCCGCGAGGGCAAAGACGCGATCGGAGCTCAGCGACCCGGCTTTCGATGGATCGGCGCGGAAAACTTCGAAGGAATCGGTCTCGGGAAGGTAGCGCGCCAGGCCGCCGCCATCGGTGCCGATCCAGAGCCGCCCCCGCGAATCCTCGAGAAGGCAGAAGACCACCGAGGCCGCGAGGTAGCCGGAATCCCCTCCCCCCTGGCGCGGGCGGTAGGTGACGAAGCTCTCCCCATCGTAGCGGGAGAGGCCTCCGAAGGTGCCGAACCACATGAGCCCCGTACGGTCCTGGGTCGCGCAGTAGACGGAGTTGTTGGCCAGGCCTTCCTCCATGCCGAGGCCGTAGTACTGCAGCGAGGAGAGGTCCGCGGCGCCGAGGGGGACGAGCCGGGCGAGCAGCGCCAGCAGGAACGCGAGGCGGGCGGGCGGAGATCGGCGCGGATGCGCCATGGCCCGGGGACCGCGGGGAGCGGAGAAAACCATCATGCCAGTGTCCCGAGAAAGACGGTCACCGCCAAGAGGTCGGCGCAGCCGCCTGGGCTGATGTTCCGCGCGACGAGTTCGGCGTCGAGGGCGGAGATCGCCTTCAGCCCCTCGGGGGTGGCCGCGCCGCCCAGGGCGAGGGCCTTGCCCGCCTCGCGGCGCAGGAAGGAAAGGCCTTCCGGGCCCGCCCGGCCGAGCACGTTCGTATCCTCGACCGACTCGCAGAGGGCGAGAAGGGCGTCGATCATGGCGCTCTCTATGGATCTGCCGGCGGCGAGGCCGGCGCGGAGCCGGGGCAGGCCGATCTCGAGCGCCGAGGGGAAGCCGGCCTCGGCTTCGCCGCGTATCCCGCGAACCCCGTAGGCTTGATAGAGGCGTTCGCCAGCGGTGCGGGGCCGCTCGCCGCCGTCGATGGTCGGGCTTCCCGGGGCGGCGGGGGCGGCCAGCGCGGAAAAATCGCGGTCGCAGACCCCCGCCGCGATCGCGGCGGCCTCGTCGGCGCAAGCGCGCGGCTCCTGCGGGCGGCCGGCCGCCCACAGGCGGCCGGCCGCGGCGCAGAGCAGCCCCATCGAGAATATGAGCCCCTTGTGCGTGTTGACGCCGCCGGTGGCGGCGAACATGTCGGCCTCGGCCGCCTTTCCCGCTGCGCGGAGCGACGGCATCAGGCCGCCGGCCGGTCCGGGCCATCGCCGGCCCAGCCGGGCGAATTCCAGGAACCAGGGGGCGAGGGCCGCCGCGCTGGCGAGGAAGGTCGCGTACTCCATGTCGCGGTGCGCCCCGCGGGAGCCGGGGCTCACCAGCCCTGGCTTCGGGCTCGCCGAGGCCTCGAGCAGGGTCGCCGAGAGCGCGGCGGCGGCGATCCGCCGATCCTGCGGCGCCCCCGCCTCGCCTCGCGACAGGAGGATCCTCTCCGCGGCGGCCGCGGTCTCCTCCGGCGAATGCCGCCGCCCGACGACGCATTCCGCCGCGTCCCCGCCGCAGACAAGGCATCGCCGCGGCGGGAGCCCCAGAGCCGCCCTGCCGACGGGCGCGCCGTCGGAATCCATCACGTCGACGTCGGCGAGCTCGCCGAAGGGATGCTCCTCCTCGAAGGACAGCGCCGCGCGCTTCAGCGCCTCCGCGCTCAATTCCACCGCGAAAAAGGATTCGGGACCGTCCGCCCCTACGCGAAACTCCTCTTCCAGGACGGCCGCCCCGAGCGCGGCCAACGCGCCCGCGAAGTCGGCGTGCAGCTCCCTTGCCTCGGCGAGGCAGGCTCCGGAAGTCCGCAGGGCCGCCGGCATCCGCAGCGTGATCGCGGCGAGGGAGGCCCCGCCCGCCAGCCCCCGGGCCCTGAGCCCTTCGGCCATGGCGAGTTTCCTCTCCCAGCGCCGTTCCTTGGCCGCCAAGATCGCCTCGGCCGACGAAAATCGGCCCTCCTCCCCCACCCGCGCTGTCGCCATGTCGCCCCTCCAGAGCCGCGCCCTTCCGCGGGGCGCCACCCAAGAGTACCACGGGATGGGGTCTCCGTGCATCCTCTTTTGCCCGAGGGAGCGGCGCCGGGGCATGAAAAAGCCCCGCGGCTGGGCCGCGGGGCTTCGTTCTCAATAGCCTGGGACTGGACTTACTTTCCGACGATGAAGTCGGGGAGGGTCCGGCCGCCCATGGTGTGGTGGACCGAGGGCCACTGCGGGATGGCGTAGTAGGGGCCCTTCTCGATCGTCATCATGACGCCCTTGTCGATGCGCTTGCCGAAATCGGGATCCTTGAGCGCCTTCACGTAGCCGTTGTGCTGGTCGATCGTGGCCACCAGGGCGGCCGCGTCCATCTTGACCGCGTGGCCCTTGTAGGTGCGCTTGTTGATCTCTGCGGCCAGTTTCTCGAGGCTGTCGGCCACGAAGATGCGGTCGGCCTTGATGCCCGCGGCGAGCTGCTCGGGGGTGATGAAGCCGCCCTTCTTGCAGATATCCTCTCCGAAGATGGAGAAGGTCGGGTAGCCCTTGGTGTCCTGGGCCGCCTTGGCGCAGACGTCGCGGCGCTCGCCCTCGTTGACATAGCGCTTGCCCCACTCGTTCACGTACACGATGCCGGCGGAGGGCCCGGAGAAGGGGATGACCGCGAAGGCGTCGAGAACGCCGTTGTTCGGGTCGGCGAAGGGATAGAGCTGGATGTAGCTCATCTGCATGGTGTTCGCGCCGACTTCCTGCGCGATCGTGATGCCCTCGCCCGTGGCGCCGACGTGGTTGGTCGTGGGCAGGTCCGCGGTGAGCGCGGGCACCTGCTTGGACCGCATCTCCACGTTGGCGGCGAAACCGCCCGTGGTGATGATGACGGCCTTCTTGGCTTTGATCGTCTTGTATCCGGCCTTGGTCTCGACGCCGATGCCGACGACCTTGCCCTTGAGCTCGCCCTCGCGGTAGATCTTCACCATCTTGGTGTTGACGAGGGTCTCGACGCCCGCTTCCTTGCACATCTTCTTCTGGACCTCGACGATATCGCTGCCCTGGCCGTTGATGGTGGTGTAGGTGCGGTAGCCGTAGTGCCCGCCCGGCCTGGTCAGGCTCTCGCGAACCTTGAGGCCGTGGTCGAGGAGCATGTTGAGGTAGAAGGGCGATCCGTAGACCATGTTCTTCACGAGCTTGATGTCGCTCATGTAGTCGCCGCCCTTCATAGTGTCGGCGATATGCGCCTCGGCGGTGTCCGGGACCAGGTTGAACTTCTTCTGGAAGTCGGCCGCGAGCTTGCTGGTGTAA
>JAJTBU010000149.1 GCA_021286735.1 bacterium | reverse complement strand
AGCTTCAGGTAGGTGCCGTCGAAGGTCACTTTGAGCGCGCCTTCCCAGGCGAAGAACTCGGAAGCCGGCGCGTCGGCCAGGACTTTGCCGGTCTTCGTCGTGCTCGTCCCGATGACTTTGCCGTCGGCGATCGAGGCGTCCCACACTTTCGCCCAATCGACGCCGGAGAGCGCGCCGTTGGTGGAGAAATCGGGGTGGATGTTCTTATTGTCCGTCGTTCCGATCACGCGCATGGTGAAGCTGCCGCCGGGCAGGGCGAGCTTGCCGGAAGCGTCGGTCACGAGCTTGTAAGCCGTTCCGCGGTGCACGGACTGGATCGTGATGACGCCGGTGGGCGCTGCCGATACGTTGAGCCCATCGTTCTTCAAGGTTCCGTAGTCGGCGATGCCGTACAGGAAGAGGCCGCGCAGGCCGGCCGGAACGAGCTTCTTGCCTTTCACGTCGGTCCGGTACGTATTGAAGGTCACCGTGGACTCGAGCTTGCTGGCTCCCGACGTCGCATCAGCGGCAGGAACGAACTGATCCTTGTCGCTGGCTCCGTTCGAGCCTTTGAAGGTGAAGAAATTGTTGGCATAGTCGGCGGCGGTCAGGTTGACCTGGGTCGCGATGGTCAGATCCGCGGCGAAGGCGCCGGCGACGATCAACGTCGCGAGGGCCATTACGAGAACGAGCTTCTTCTGCATGATAAGTGCCTCCTTTGGCATCACCATAACCGTAGCATAACGTCAACAGCATGTCAATTTTTATATATACTTTTCTACCTATTATCGGAACAAGCGCCACGGGATAGAGGAAGCCTCGCTCGGAAAGCTCTTGATCAAAACTCGCCCGGCGTAGTATAGTGAGCCCCGATTCGCGGCGTTCATCGGCGCCGCGGCCGCGTTTACGGGGAATTAGCTCAGTTGGTAGAGCGATAGGTTCGCAATCTATAGGTCAGGGGTTCGAATCCCCTATTCTCCACAAGCGATCAGCGACACAAAAACCCCCGGAAAGGGCACTGCAACTTGACAGTGCGACTGGCCGGGGGTTTTTGTTATGCCGAAACCATCGCCGCTCGCCGCCGATCTCATCCAGACGCCTATGGCCTTCAACGAGCCTCGACCGCGCAAGCCGGATCGGGATCCTATCGAAGCGCGCAGAGGATAGCCGGAAGCAACCGGGGCTTCAAGCGATTCCCGGCACCATGGGGACGAAAGCCACGTCCAAGAGAACCTCGCGCTCGAAGCGAGGCCCCTTTCGCTCGATGCGAATAAGCTTTTGATCGCCAGATTCCCCTTCGGGGCTCACCAGGACGCCTCCTCCGGGGGAGAGCTGCCCGAGCAGATCGGATGGAATGCCGATTGGCGCCGCCGAGATGATGATGGCATCGAAGGGAGCTTCCTCCGGGAGTCCGGCGAAGCCATCGCCCAGCCGTATGGTCACATTCTTCATCCCGAGCGCCTCGATCAACGCCGACGCGCGTTCCTCGAGCGCGGCGATTCTTTCGATGCTCCATACGCGCCGCGCGAGCATGCCCAACAAGGCTGCTTGATATCCGGAACCGGCGCCGATTTCGAGGACTTTTTCATCGCCGCGCAGTCCGAGCGCTTCGAGCATGCGGCCGACGATGTAGGGTTGGGAGATCGTCTGTCCAAACCCTATGGGCAAGGGGCAATCTTCGTAGGCATATGCGGCGGATTCCGAGGGGACAAAGCGCTCGCGGGGAAGCGCGTTCATCGCCGCAAGCACTCGGCCGTCGGAGACGCCGCGGGCGACGATCTGGCTGAGCACCATGAACTCGCGCATCGCCTTCGCGTCCTTCACGGCCGGTTCCCTCCACTAATAGTATAAAGCCCGCGATTTCCGCGGTCCATGAGGACGCGTGTTTGGCGGGAGGGCGGATCCTTTCCGCGGCGCGCCGATCGGCCGACGGACGCTGTTCATGGACGCTGTTTATCTAAATAATTTGACATAAACGCATATTATGTTTATCATATCTTACATTATGGCCAAAAAGCTCCCCGTTCTGCTGCCAAATGTCCAGCGAAGCCTCGAGGCGCTCGGCGAGAATGTGCGCTTTGCCCGCCTGAGGCGTGGTCTCAGTTCCGAGATGGTCGCCGAGCGGGCGGGCATCAGCCGCCAGACTCTGAGCGCCCTCGAGAACGGTTCGGGCTCGGTCTCGATGGCTACCTGGATCCAAGTCCTATTCGTCTTGGGGTTCGAAAAGGACCTCGAGGCCGTCGCGCGGGACGACGAACTCGGGCGCGCCCTCCAAGACGCCAAACTTCCGACTCGCAGGCGTGCCCGGAAGCCCCCATCGAAGGCAGATGAATGAGTGCGGATACTCGAACTATCGAAGTGTATGCCGATTGGATCGGCCTTAAATCCGCTACTCGTCTCGGGACGCTGTCCGTCCAGGCGCCCCGCGGCAAGGAAGTATTTTCCTTCGAGTACGACGCGACGTGGCTGGCCCAAAACGACTACCGAGTCCTAGATCCCGAGCTGCGATTCTACAGAGGCCCTCAGTATGCCGGATCGGGAAAGCCGAATTTCGGCCTCTTCCTCGACTCCTCTCCCGATCGTTGGGGGCGTGTCCTCATGCGGCGGCGCGAGGCCATCATTGCAAAGAAGGAAGGGCGCGCGCCGAGAAAGCTCGGGGGATCGGATTACCTCCTCGGCGTCTACGACAAGAACCGAATGGGCGCCCTTCGCTTCAAGGCGCCGGGCAGCGAGGCTTATCAGAGTTCAGATGCGGCCATGTCGGCGCCGCCTTGGTCAACGTTGCGCGATCTCGAGTATGCGAGTTTTCTCGCGGAGACCGAAGAGGATGACGACAAGCTCGACCCCTGGCTGGCCATGCTGATCGCGCCCGGCTCCTCGCTTGGCGGCGCCCGCCCCAAGGCCAGCGTAATCGACGAGAAGGGTGAACTCTGGATAGCCAAGTTCCCAGGCAAGGACGATGAGCGCGACTCAGGCGCCTGGGAGATGCTTGTCGCCGAACTCGCCCGCGCGGCTGGCATCGATATGAGCGAATGCAGGCTCGACTTCTTCTCGAAGCGAGGCTCCACCTTCCTGACGAAGCGTTTCGACCGCCGAGGCGAGGGACGGATCCACTTCGCCTCCGCCATGACCTTGCTCGGACGTACGGACGGCGATGATGCCGAATCCGGCGCGAGCTATCTCGAACTCGCCCAGTTCATCATGCGCTCCGGCTCCCGCCCCGACGCCGACCTGCGGGAACTCTGGAAACGCATCGTGTTCTCCATCGCCGTCTCCAACACCGACGATCATCTTCGGAACCATGGATTCCTCCTCGACGCGAAGGGCTGGCGGCTCTCGCCCGCCTACGACATCAATCCCTCGCCCGATTCGACGGGCCTCTCCCTCGCCATCGACGAGCACGACAACTCGCTGGATTTCGGGCTGGCCATTTCGGTCGCGCAGTACTTCCGGCTCACAAAGAGCGAGGCGCTCTCGATCGTGGAGGCGATACGCGGCGTGACATCTACATGGCGTGAGCGCGCAAAGACGCTGGGTATCCAGAAGCCAGAGATCGAGCGGATGAAAGGAGCTTTCGAACTAGAATAATTCTAGGGTTCGAATCCCCTATTCTCCACAAAAACCACTTGATACCGAAGAGGAAAAAACCTCAACGGCGACGAAAACCTCTCAAGATCGACAAACATATTTCTTGATTTCAGCAACCGCCTCATCGGAATACACTGAGCCCAACGGATAGGACCACTACAGAAATTGAATAAGCATGGACCAGAAAGTCCCCCAGTTTTATTGACATATTTAGGCACCAGTATCCTTCTGCCGAAATACCAGCCAAGCATGCAAAATAGCAGCGGGGTCGCCTGGGGCACTTGTCCTGGACGAACCCGCAGTATTTCTGGGCTATCGGAATCAGATCACCCTGTAGCGCGTGAGCAGGTCCTCGACGACGGTTCCCTTGATCGCCTTCAGGGCTCTTTTCTTGACGATGCCCATCGGGAAGGGAAGCTTTATCTCCGCGGGCTTCCTGCCGTCCATCATTTTGACGGTGGAATCGAGAAGGACGCGGACGTCGTAGCAGGAATTGAAGACTTCCGGAACCCCGCGGTCGACGTTTAGGAGGGTGTAGACAGCCTCCATGGCGGTCCTCACCGAATACTCGGTCGTGAAGATGGTGTCGCGCGCCGTCTCGGCGAACTGCCCCAGGAAGGCGAAGTTCACGGCGCCCTCGGGCACGACGTCCGGCCTGTCGCCCTTGCGCCTGGGCATGAAGAACGCGGTGATGTAAGGCATCATGCAGGGCACGCAGCGGACTGAGGCGCCCGCGAGCTCCTTTATCCGGGACTCGGGGACGCCGATGTGGTAGAGCCACTCCATGGCGATCTCCTGGCCGCTGCACTCCTGTATCGATTTCGTGACATAGTCGCCCGGGACGTCGGTGAACAGGGCATAGATCCAGACCACCGCCTTGTCCTTGGGCTGTTCCTTGAAATGGGGCTGGCGGTTGATCGTCCAGGAGAGAAGCCACTTCGAGTCCTTGACGGAGACGATGCCGCCGGTGACCACCTTGCCCGAGTAAGGGTCGCGCTTGCAGATTTTCTCGATATACGGGGCGATCTTGTCGTCGAGGAGGGTGACCGAGGCCGACTCCCATTTCGTCTCCTGAATGTTCGAGCAGAACTTTTCGGGGTGGCCGAAGGAGGGATCCTGCTTCGCGATGTTCCGCCAGAGCTCCCAGCAGCCGCCGGGGGCCGTGTTGAGCTTTGCGGGGTGGGTGTCATCGCCGAGGCTCGAGTTCTCGGTGCAGCTTCCGTTCGTGATGAAGACGAGGTCGTCCTCCAGGAGGTCGATGCGCTCTTCCTTTCCGGCGCGCTGGCAGACGATCCGTTTCGCGACCTTCTTCTTTCCGGAAATCGCGAATTCGACGTTGGTCACCCTGGTGTCGTACTGGAACCGGACGTTGTGCGCCTCGAGGTACTTCACCATCGGGAGTATCAGGGACTCGTACTGGTTGTACTTGGTGAACTTGAGGGCCGAGAAGTCGGGCAGGCCGCCTATGTGGTGGATGAATCTCTGTATGTAGAGCTTCATCTCCAGTGCCGAGTGCCAGTTTTCGAAGGCGAACATGGTCCGCCAGTAAAGCCAGAAATTCGAATCCAGCACCTCGGCGTCGAAGACGTCCGTTATTCGCTTGTCGTAAAGATCCTCGTCCCGGGTCATGAAGAGCTTCGCTATCTCCATCGCGCCCTTGTCGGAGAGGCCGAACTTTCCGTCGGTATGGGCGTCCTGGCCCCGGTTGATCGTCGCCCTCTGGAGGGAGTAGTTGGGGTCCTTCTTGTTGAGCCAGTAATATTCGTCCAAAACCGAGGCGCCCTCGGTCTCCAGGGAGGGAATCGAGCGGAAGAGGTCCCACAGGCACTCGAAATGATTTTCCATCTCGCGTCCGCCGCGGACTACGAAGCCTTTCTGGGGATCATCGATGCCGTCGCAGGCCCCGCCGGGGAGGCCGAGCTCCTCGAGGACGTGTATCCTTTCGCCCTTCATCTGCCCGTCGCGGACGAGGAAACAGGCCGCCGCCAGGGCGCCGAGCCCGGAGCCGACGAGGTAGGCCGATTTCTTGTCCGCGCCTTCGGGTTTGCGCGGCCGGGCGAACGCCTCATAATTGCCATTGCTGTAGTACATGCTATCTCCTTGTGAGCAACTCACTCTTGTGAGTGACTCACTATGGAAATAGTCTACTGAAGGCTCCGGCGGTTTTGCTTAGACAGTGATGGCGCCCTGTCCGACTTTTAGACAGCCGGGCCGGTTTGTCTAAAGCCTGCGCGCCTTGCCGAAACGCCCGAGGGCGGCGGTGATATCGCCTTGAATCAGCGTGGAGAGTCGGTCGATGATGACCGCGGGCTTCTCCATCATCCCCGAACCGATCCATTCGAGCATGAGTCCGACAAAGGCGTACTTGTAGAAGTGGGCGATGAATTCCCTGTCGTCCTCGCGCACGACGAGGCCCGCGGACTTTTCCTCGACGACTCCGATGAGAAGATCGTACGTCACGTCGTAGAGATAGCGCTGCAAATGCTCGAAGCTGTTCGAGTGATAGGTCTTGAAGACGAAGTCGCGGTTGTCGAGGGCGTATTGGAAAATCTGGAGGAAGCCCTGCTGCCATGAATCGTAGGTTTTCTTGCCGTCCAGCGCCTTCGAGGCTTCGCTCATGTAGATCCAATCGATGAGGTCGTGGATGTCCTTGAAGTGGTAATAGAAAGTCTGCCTGTTGACTTCGCA
>JAJTBU010000148.1 GCA_021286735.1 bacterium | reverse complement strand
GTCGAGGGCCGGCATGCCCAGAAGCTGGCGGATCTCGTTCATGCCGCCCGAGCCGGGCGAGAGGAAGGCGATCCAGACGCCCGCGATCACCACCCAGGAGAGGAAGTGCGGCAGGTAGGTCGTCGACTGGATGAATTTGCGCAGGAAGGACGACCGCACCTCGTTCAGGAGGAGGGCGAAGACGATGGGCAGGGGGAAGTAGAGCACGATCTTCATGAAGCTGATGATCAGGGTGTTCACGATCACCTGGATGAAGGAGGGCGAGGAGAAGAGGGCCTTGAAATGCTTGAGCCCGACGAAGGGGCTCTTGCCGACGATGCGGAAATCCTGGAAGGCCAGCACCATTCCGAAGAGCGGGACGATGTGATAGACGATAAAATAGGCGAGCGCGGGCGCGAGCAGGAGGAGGAGGGACCACTCCTTCCTGCGCAGGCCCGAGCCTCGGACGCGGAGCGTCGCCTCCCGTCCGCCGCTGACGATTCCCGGCATTCCCTTAAGCCCCCTGTTCGCAGGAGAGCGCTACGAGCTCCGCCGCGAGCGAAACGATATCCTCCTCGGCGGCGAAGTCGAGGCAGGTGCCCGAGGGCGTGCGCAGGCGCGCCGTCCAGGATTCGGGGAAGGCGGCGAGGCCGTGCATGGCCCCCGCGAAGGAGCAGACAAGTCCCGCGATGGTGTCGGCGTCGCGACCGAAGTTGGCGCTCCAGAGGAGGCCGCGCCTGGGGTCGCCGCCGGTCAGCCGGAAGATGGCGTAGACCTGGGGAATCGCCTCGGGTGAGGTGGCGTGCTCGGGAGTCCAGAGTTTGGTGTGGAGTTCCTCGTAGGCTTCCTCGATGTCGGGATGGCGGTCGCAGACGTCCATGGCGATGTCCATGGCGGCGGCGATCCAGCTGCCGGTGGGCAGGCAGTCTCGCCCCGCGGCGACGATCTCGTCGGGGGAACCGCCCGCGATGGCGACTGCCACGCTCGCGGCGACGGCCTGGGCGGCCCAGATCCCGTCGGCGTCGTGGCTCACGCAGGCATCGGCGGCGGCGAGCTCGGCGGCGCCCTCGGGGTCGCCCGCGCGCAGGATGCCGTGCGGCGTGGCCCTCATGGCCGCGCCGTCGTCGATGTTCATCACGTTGTACCTGCCGGTGTAGGGCGGCTCCATGCCCCGGCCCAGATTCTCAAGGGCGCCGTAGAGCGGCCGCCCGGCGCGCTTCTTGGCGCCGCCGCGGCCGATGATGTACTTCCGCCAGGCCTGGGCCGTCTTCTCGGGCGTGAGCTCGCCGCGGCAGTCCAGGAGGGCGCGGGCGGTCAGCACCCCGAACTCCGTGTCGTCGGTGCTCTTGCCGTCGTCCAGGAGTCGCGTGATCAGCCCATAGCGGTTCCGGTGCTCCTGGCTGCGCCCCAGGTCGCCCACGGCGTCTCCCACGGCCAGCCCGATCAGGGCGCCCGCGGCTTTGGACTCGTACGCGGCGCGGTCGGCGATTACTTCAGCTCTTGTCTTCATCGTTCTTCCTTTTCCGGGACACGCTATCCCTAATTATAAGCTCTCCCGGGAAAAGCCGCTTTTCGGCGGGCTTGCCCGGATTGCGCATGCGTTCCAAGAGGAATTCGGCGGCGGCGGTCCCCAGTCGCCAGCGGGGCTTTCGCACCGTGGTGAGCGAGGGGTAGGTCTGTGCCGCGGCGGGAATGTCGTCCATGCCGATGATGGACAGGTCGACGCCGGGGATGATCCCGAAGGCGCGGAATTCGCCCATGGCCGCGATGGCGAGGATGTCGTTACCGCACAGGAGGGCGTCCGCCTTGTCCCGCCAATTCGGCAGCGCGAGGAAACGCTGCGCCAGCTCGCGCCCGCCCTCCTCGTCCAGATTGACCGAGAAGACCAGCTCCGGATCGTAGGGCAGCCCCTTCTCCGCGAGGAATTCCTTGTAGGCCTGGCTGCGGAGGGAGAGGTAGCGCTCGCTGCCGTGCTCGCTCGTGGCCAGAGCGATGCGGCGGTGCCCCGTCTCGTAGAGGTAGTCGAGCGCCACGCGCGCCGCCTGCCTCGTGTCCGTGCCCACCGTGTCGATATCCTGGGCCGCGCTTCGCTCGCCAATCAGGACGCCCGGCGCGCCGAGGTCCTTTATCAGGTCGATGTTGTCCGTGACGCTGTTCAGGATGAGGCCGTCGAAGCGCGACGAACGCGCCAGCTCGTAGTAGCGCTCCTCGCGGAACTCGCTCCAGTCCGTGCTGCCGATAACCACCGAATAGCCTTCGGGCTCGAGCTTGTCCTGTATCGCCCGGGCGATCTCGGACCAGAAGGGGTTGGCGATATCCGGCACCATGACCAGGACCATGTAGGTTTTCTGGGTCCGCAGGCCCGCGGCCAGGACGTTCCTCTTGTAGCCCAGCTGTTCGATGGCGCGGTTGACGGCTTCCAGGGCCTTGGGGCTCACCGAGCCGCCGCTCTCCGACACGACGCGGGAGACGGTGCTCTTCGAGACCCCCGCGAGACGGGCGACCTCATGGATGCTGATTTTCGGCTTGCTCATTTTTGGGAACGTTCCCTAAAAATCACCCTACCACGACTTTCAAAATCGCGCAAGGGGAATTTGGGAACGTTCCCGGGAAATTTTTTAGAATTAAGTCAGGACACCGGAAAAGAACAGCGACAGGATCGAAGGAACAAACGGCACCGCGGGGAGAATCCCGCGCGGTGCCGAAGCGGCGCTTCCGCTCACTGAGCGCCGCACTCCCGCCCGTCAGAGCGGGGAAAAGCCCATCATCGCCGCGATGGCCACGATGATCGCGAAGCTCGCGACGCCGAAGGCCAAAAGCGTTTTAGCGCTGTTCTTCATGATTGACCGTCCTTTTCCGCCATCGCCGCACTCTGCGGCGAGGCGCCGGCCGCGGGAACCTCCCCGCGGCGCCTCCAGAGCGACTCGATCTCCTCGAAGGAGACGCCCAGATCCTCCATCGACCTGAAGAGGCGCGGCACATCCTCGCCGAGGAAGCGCGCCCGCTTCATGTCTCGCGCCGTCCTGGCCCCATCGTCCAGCACATAGTAGCCCGTGCCCCGCTCGGCCCGGGCGACCCCCGACTCGGCCAGGGCCTGGAGAGCCCGCGCCGCCGTGTTGGGATTCACCTCGAGCGAGGCCGCGATGTCCCTGGCCGAGGGAAGCCTCGCCCCGGGCGGGATGCGCCCGGCGACGATGTCGTCGGCGAAGAGCTCCGCTATCTGGGCGAAGATCGGCCTGTCGTCACTGAACCTCATCGAGAGCTTCCTTTTCCGCCACGCGGAAGTAGCCGTAGGCGAGCGCGGCGATCGGGAGGATCGCGTAGCACGCGATGTCGAGGAGGACCCTCGCCGCGGGCGGCGCCTTCCACGAGAAGTCTCCGTCCACCGTGAAGCCGCCGTGGCCGGCCACGAAGCTGAACGAGGGCAGCCCGCGCAGGTCCCTCACGATGAAGACCGCCAGGAAGAAGATGCCCGCCGCAGCGAGGCTGTAGGCCACGATCACGCCGATGGTCTTGATCAGCGCCCGCTTCCTGAAGGTCGCCGAGCCCACGGCGAGGACGAGGGCGGCGATCGCGTAGTTCGCCCAGCCCTTGAGGCCGATCGCGGCGATCGGGTTCCAGATGTTACCGCCGGGACCGCCCGCCGCCAGCTCGATCAGGGACAGCAGGGCCGAGAGCGCCATCGTCGCGATCGAGGCCGCGATCGGGTAGGCGACGAGGTAGGAGAACAGGGCGGCGGCGTACTTCTCCGCGCCGGAGGCGGGCAGGAGGATCCAGTCGGTGCCGGCGCGGCCGTCGTGCATGCCCCTGAAGGCCGCGCTGGCCAGGATCAGGCCTGCCAGCACGATCGCGAAGGTCCAGGACTGGCCGTCGGCGTCGTTCATGGAGGTTCTGCCGGCGAAGAGGAGGGTCAACAGGTTGATGCCGACGAGGACGCCGGCGCCGATGGCGAGGGCCGGCAGGTCCTCGAGGGCGCGGTTCCTGCAGAGGAGCGCGACCCTGGCCGCGCTGAATGGTGTCTTGAGCGTCGCTTCGGTCATTTGGCGGCCTCCTTCATCTTGTTTTTCGCCTTGGCCGCCTGGGCGGCGCCGGCCCTCGCCTCGGCCGCACTCGCCGCGGCGCCGATCGCGGCCGCCAGCGCCTCCAGGTCGTCCGGGCCGAGGGGAGCCAGCTTCTCTCCCGCCAAGGCCGCGGCCAGCCGCCCGGGGGCGGCGATCGCCGCGTTGAATACCAGCTCGAGGTCGGCCGCCTGGACTTCGGCCTGGCGGCCGCCCCAGGAGCCCGTGCCCTCGCCCGCGTTGAAGCGCGCGCGGTCGACCAAGGCCGAGTAGCCCACCGAATCCCGCTCGGCGTAGACCACGCCCTCGCCCAGCTCGCTCAGGCGCGCCGCCCCGAGCTTGCCGGAAATCTCCTCGGCCCCGAGGCTGAACAGGACCTTGCCGCCGTGGACGATCAGCGCGGGATCGATCAGGCGCTCGAGATCCCTCACCTGGTGCGTGGACACGAGGATGATGCTCTCCTCGCCCGCGGACTTGGCCAGGGCGCGGCGGAACTGCGACTTGGACGGGATGTCCAGGCCGTTCGTCGGCTCGTCCAGAAGCACCAGGCGCGCGCCCGAGGAGAGGGCCGCCGCCAGGGCGAACTTCTTGCGCTGCCCGTACGAATACTTGGTGAGCTGCTTGTCGGCGTCCAGGGCGAATTCCTCCGACAAAGCGGCGAAGCGTGTCCTGTCGAAAGCCGGCCTGAAGACGGCGTAGCGGTCGAGCCAGGCCGCGGGCTTAAGCGCCGGGAACCAAGGGTCCTCGGGAACGAAGACCGTGTCGGCGAGGAAGGGCACGCCCCTCCGGCAGGGCTCGGCGCCGAATGCGCGGATCGAGCCGCCCTGGGGCCGCAGCGCCCCCGCCATCAGCTTGAGCAGGCTCGTCTTGCCCGCGCCGTTCAATCCGAGGAGCCCGTAGACATTGCCGGGCTCCAGGTCAAGGTCGAGGTCCTCGAAGAGCGGCCTCTTTCCATACCCGAAGGTCATGGACTCTATCCGTACCATCGTACACTCCTAGTGTATTAGATACTTAATACACTAACTCAATCCCCTTTAGAATGTCAAGCGTCTCGCGAAAAAAATTCACTTTCGCAGGATCGGACCGCTGCCGCTTTGAATTGACAGAGTTTCGGGGCGGGTCTACAATCTATATGTAGAATTTGATATGCACATTTGTGCATTACATAAGCAATTACCATGCAAGGATCATCGATGCCCTACGATGTGCTCATCATCGGTGGAGGCGTGATCGGCTGCGCGATCGCCCGCGAGCTCTCGCTCTCCGCGCTGAATGTCATCCTCTTGGAAAAGGAAGGCGATGTGGCCGAAGGCACCAGCAAGGCCAACTCGGGCGTCGTCCACGCGGGCTTCAACGTAAAGACGGGCTCGCTCAAGGCCCGCTTCAACATCGAGGGCGCCGCCTTTTTCCCGGAGATATGCCGCGATCTCGGCGTGCCCTACCGGCTCACGAAAAAACTCGTCGTCGCCAAGGACAGGAGCGAGCTGCCCTACCTGGAAAAGCTGCTCGAGCAGGGCGGGCGGAACGGCAGTAGGGGCCTCTCGATCATCGGCGGCGACGCCATCCGCGCCATCGAGCCCGACGTGGCCGGCGAGTTCGCCCTGTACTCGGAGAACACGGCCGTGATCGCGCCGGCCGAGCTGACGATCGCCATGGCCGAGGTCGCCCGCGCCAACGGCGTCGATTTCCGACTCCGCGCCGAGGTTTCGTCCATCGAGCGGCTGGGATCCGGCTACCGCGTCACCACCGCCGACGGCGCCCGCTTCGAGGCGCGCATGGTGGTCAACGCCGCAGGCCTCTACTCCGACCGCGTCCTCTCCATGATCGAGGAGCACGACCGCTCGATCCACCCCTGCAGGGGCGAATACTTCGTGCTGGACAGAGTCGACGAATCATTCCTCAAGACGGCGGTCTATCCCGTGCCGCCCGCCGACGGCCGGGGTCTCGGCATACACCTCACGCCCACCACGGAGGGCAACATCATCATCGGCCCCTCGGCCGAGTACATCGACGATCCGGCCGACGTCGCCACGACCAAGCCGGTCATGGAAACCCTCAGGCGCGAGGCGATCGAGCTGATGCCCAAGCTGAAAGATGTCTCCTTCATCCGCAGCTACGCGGGCATCAGGGCCAAGCTCTTCGTCGCCGGCGGCGCGAGCACCTTCGAGGACTTCGTTATCGAGGAGTCGAGGGCCAATCCCGGCTTCGTCTCCCTCATCGGCATCGAATCGCCCG
>JAJTBU010000147.1 GCA_021286735.1 bacterium | reverse complement strand
CGGCAATGTTGCCTTCCCAGACTTCTTTCCACTGGCTCGTGTTGATCAGCACGATCTTGGTGCCGTTGTTGACGATCGCGCCGAAAAGCCTCAGGATTCCCGCGTTTTTGTTGTTGTCGTTGCTCTGGTCAACCTCGAAATAATTGCCTGACACCGCTACGACCTTCATCGATCCGCCCTGCCCCGTCGAGGCCGACCATGCCAGCACGTTGTCCATTTTGATGAGCTTCGCAGCCTGCGCGGAAACCGCAGAAACCATGATGGCAAGCGCAAGCGCCAGTACGAATGATCTTTTCATGAGAATTCTCCTTTCGTGTGAAAACGGCTCTTGGCTTTTCGGAGCCGTCCACAAATTTCGCCAGGAACCATACCTGGAAGGCCGGGACCTGCGGAATATTGAATTTTGGCATTTGGCGGCCGAGTTTTGCGCGCCGGCCATGGGACGGCATTTGGCGGCAGCCGCAAAAACATCGAGACACTTGCCGTTGTCGAGGACGAATCGCACAAAAAAACGGATTTATGCTACCATGGCCCGCGCGAGAGGATGTTTATGGCGATAAACGTAGGCCTATGCGATGATGAGGCGAATGAGCTCGATCGACTGGAGCGGTTCGTTGCCGGCTATGGCGAAAAGAGAGCCGTGGTTTTCCAGACCCATAGGTTCTTAAGCGGCGAAGAGCTTCTCGAGTCCATATCGGCAGGACAGGCATTCGACCTGCTCTTTCTCGATATCTATATGAACGGCGCCGACGGCATCGAGGTCGCGCGAAAGGTGAGGGAAACTGGCGCAGCCGGCGAAATAATCTTCGCGACCAGTTCTGCGGAGCACGCGGTCAATGGATACCAGGTGCGCGCCATTCAATATCTGCTCAAACCCCTGGCGGATGAAGAACTCATCGCCGCCATGGATCAGGCGCTCGAAACCCTCGCGCTGAGGTCCAACCGCTGCATACTGATCCAAAACCGATCGGGAAGTTACCGCATCCCCTTGAAAGAAATCGTTTTCGCCGAGAGCAACGCAAAAATAGTCAGGATCCATACGCTAAAGGATGGCTCTATCGAATATTACGATCGGCTCGACAACTTCGAGCGGCAGTGCGGCGATCAGCGGTTCTTGCGTTGCCACAAAAGCTTCCTCGTCAACCTCGATTTCGCTTATTCCATACAGGAAAATGCCATTCGGCTCTTTACGGGCGAGGATATCCGCATAAGCATGAGCGTTTCTGAAGCCAGGAAGATATTTACGCGCCACGCGGCAAGGCGCTTGACGGAGCGGAGCGGCTAGCGCCGCCGGAAAAGCCCGGCTTCGCCCTATTCCATCCGAGAGACATACAGGGCAAGGCACGATTTATTTCGCGGCGCAATAAAAAAGGCTTCCTTACGGAAGCCTGAAAAGTGCCCAGAGGGGGACTTGAACCCCCATGCTTTCGCACTAGAACCTGAATCTAGCGTGTCTGCCAATTCCACCATCTGGGCGAGCGGGGTAATTCTTACCGCAACGCGGGCTTCATGTCAAGGCTCGCGAAGGCGGGCCTCCAGATCGGATATTTATGCAAAAACGATAAATTTGTTTCAATATTTGATACCGGCGTTTCATAACTTGCCAGATCGCCCATCCCGGATTAGTATAGTGACGATGCGAATCCTTCGGGCGCGAGTTCTCGCGCCCGAAGGCGCAGGCGAGCATACTCTCAAGGGAGCCGCTATGAAACTTACCTCCTGGAACCGCGAAATGGCCGGGTTCGACTATGTCTCCTTCCTCGTGATCGATATCGACGGAAGGCTGCGATCGGTGAGCCTGCCCGCGAGCTACGCCACGGAAAAAGTGCTAAAGAAAGGCATCGGCTTCGACGCCTCGAACTTCGGCTACGCCAAGGTCCACGCCTCGGACATGGTGGCCGTGCCCGACATGGAATCGGCCTTCATCGAGGAGAAAGACGGTTTCAGGATTCTCCACGCCTTCTGCGACGTCAGGACCACGGACGGCCAGCCCTTCGCCCACTACCCGAGGGCCGTTGCGGCTTCGGCGCTCGAGGCGGTGCGGAGGAGCGGCGTGGGCGACAACGCTATGCTCCTGGTGGAGCTCGAGTTCTACGTGTTCGACGAGGTGCGCTACTCCTCTTCGGTCGACCACTCCTACTACTACGTGGCGAATTCCGAGGGCATCGGCGAGGATTCGGAGGACGCGCCGCGCGTCGGGCTTTCGAAGGCCTACCATCTGGTATCGCCCAACGACCGCTACCAGCTCCTCCGCAACCGCGCCGTGCAGACGATGGTCGACGCTGGCATTCCGGTGAAGTACCACCACCACGAAGTCGGATCATCGCAGCTGGAGATCGAGCTTGATTTCATCTCCATGAGGAAGGCGGGCGACGCGGTCACCCTGGCGCAGTGGATATTGCGCAACGAGGCGGCCGAGCTGGGGCTCCAAGTGACCTTCATGCCCAAGCCGATGTACAAGATCGCCGGGAGCGGGATGCATGTCCATCAGTTCATCGTCAAGAACGGCAAGTCCATCTTCCCAGGCGAGAAGCTCTACGGACTTTCCGACGCGGGCCTCTCCTACACGGCGGGCATCCTCTCCCACGCGCTTTCGGGCTCGCTGCTGGCCTTCTCGAACCCGTCCACGAATTCCTACCGCAGGCTGGTCCAGGGCTACGAGGCGCCGGTGAGCGCCACCTTCGCGCAGGGCTCCAGGGCGGCGGCGGTGCGCATTCCCGGCTATCTTGGCAAGGGCGAGGCGCGCATCGAGTTCCGCACGGGCGACGCGACGGCCAATGTCTACTACTTCATCGCGGCGATGGTGCTCGCGGGGCTCGACGGCATCGAACGCGGGCTCGATCCGGTGGCGATGGGCTTCTCCTCGGACAAGGTCACGTCGAAAAACACCTTCCCCACGGGCCTCTACCACGTTATCGCCGGCCTGAAG
The DNA here is from genome assembly GCA_021286735.1 of bacterium. GTDB lineage: Bacteria > Spirochaetota > Spirochaetia > Treponematales > Rectinemataceae > JAJTBU01. Next base: position 3,363 of record JAJTBU010000147.1, on the reverse strand, counting down.
AAGGACAACGCCTATCTCGGCGCCGCGATGCCCGAGGATCTGATCGCCGCCTGGTCCGAGCGCAAGCTGAAGGACGCCGAATATGTCTACAACGCTCCCGTGCCGCAGGAATACGAGCTGTATTTTTGAGGAGAACAACGATGCCTGAATTCGTCTTTTCGGGCGACGAGGCCATAGCCCGCGGGGCGATGGACGCCGGCCTTTCCGGCGCCTTCGCCTATCCCGGGACCCCGTCCACCGAGATAATGGAATATTTGCAGGACAATCTTGGCGAGTACAAGGCCGCCCTCGCCGAAGGCGACCGCCCCCAGGTCGTGGCCCAATGGTGCAGCAACGAGAAGACCGCCTACGAGTCGGCCCTCGGCGTATCCTTCGTGGGGCGGCGGGCGATGGTGTCGATGAAGCACGTTGGGCTCAACGTGGCGGCCGATCCCTTCACCAACTCGGCCCTGGTCGGGATCAAGGGCGGGCTGGTCGTGGTGGTGGCGGACGATCCGGGCATGCACTCGAGCCAGGACGAGCAGGATTCGCGCGTGCTGGCCGACTTCGCCCGCGTCCCCTGCTTCGAGCCCTCCGACCAGCAGGAAGCCTACGACATGACGCGCGCGGCCTTCGACTACTCGGAGGAGCACGGCGTGCCGGTGATGCTGCGCGTGACCACGCGCCTGGCCCACGCGAGGGCATCGGTGGCGACCAACGCTCAAAGATCGCCCAACGCTCTCGAGAAGTGCGGCGACCCCTCCGCCTGGATACTCATGCCGGCAATGGCGCGCAAGCGTTGGGCGGCATTGCTCGGCAAGTCGACCCGCTTCCGGGCCGACGCGGAGGACGCCTCCTCGCTCGAGCTGCGCGACGCGGGCCTGGGCGTGATAACCTGCGGCCTCGGCCTGCGCTACTACCTCGAGAACGAGGGCGACTGGGCGGCGGCCCACTCGGGCGCGAGGCCGTCGCACCTGCACATCGGGCGCTACCCCATGGGGAATGAAAAAATCAGGCTCCTGGCGGCCCATGTCGAGAGGATACTCGTCATCGAGGAAGGCTACCCCTACATCGAGCGCGCGATGGCTGGCGTCTTCCCGGCGCCCCTGCCCGTGCTCGGAAGGCTCTCAGGAGCCCTTCCGGAGGCGGGGGAACTGTCCGCCGACTCGGTCCGCGCGGCGCTGGGGCTCTCCCCCAAGGCTTCGGCGGCTAAGGCGGGAATCCCGATTCCGCAGCGCCCGCCCCAATTCTGCCAAGGCTGCCCGCACGCGGATTCAATAACCGCGCTCAAGGAAGCGCTCTCCGACGAGGCGGAATTCTATGTGGCCTCGGATATAGGCTGCTATACGCTCTCGGCCCTTCCGCCCTACAGCGCCGTCGAATCCTGCGTGGACATGGGCGCCTCGGTGGGCATGGCCCGGGGAGCGTCCTGCGTGGGGCAGAAGCGCGCCGTCGGGGTCATCGGCGACTCGACTTTCTACCATTCGGGCATGACCAACCTGCTGGACGCCGTGGCGCACAAGACACGGCTCACCGTCCTCATCCTCGACAACAGCACGACGGGGATGACGGGCGCCCAGCCCACCATCGCGCCGGGCTCCAGGATGGCCGAGCTCGTGGCCGGCCTCGGGGTCGAGCGGGAACACATCCGCGCGCTCGAGGCGCATCGCAAAAACCACGAGGCCAATGTCGCCGCGATCCGCGAGGAGCTCGGCTACGACGGCGTCTCGGTGATCATCCTGAGGCGGGAGTGCCTCGAGCACCTGAAAAAGATGAGGCAGGCATGAACTACAATATCATCCTCGCCGGCGTGGGCGGACAGGGCAGCCTCTCCGTCTCGGTCGTCATCGCCAGGGCGGCGATGGCCTCGGGTTTCCTGGTCAAGCAGTCGGAAGTGCACGGCATGGCGCAGCGCGGCGGCGAGGTGCTCGCCCACCTGCGCATATCCGATGGGGAAATCCAGAGCCCCACGGTGCCCGAGGGCGACGCCGACCTCATCCTGGCCTTCGAGCCGCTCGAGGCCCTGCGCTATCTCGCCTGGTTGTCGGCCGACCGCGGAACCGTGGTGGCGGCGACGGCCCCGATACGGAACATTCCGAATTATCCCGATCTGGACACGGTGCTCGGCGAGATCGAGAAGCTTCCGCGCCGCAGGCTGGTCGACGCGGACGCGATCGCCAAGGCGGCGGGAAGCGCGAGATCGGCCAACGTCGTCCTGGTGGGCGCGGCGGCCGACCTTCTGCCCATCCCGCCCGAGGCGATCGAGCGCGAGATCGCCGCCCTCTTCGCGCGCAAGGGCGAAGACGTTGTGCGAGCCAACCTGAAGGCCTTTTCCGACGGGAGGGCGCATGCCGCGCGCTGACAGCGTTTTGAAAGGCGCCGCGCCTGCCGCGGAATGGCGGGACCTGGCCGCGCGCCTCGCGCCCATACTCGCGCGGGCCAAGGCCGAGGGGCGCGATTCCCTGACCGAAGTCGAGGGGCTCGCCATGCTTTCGGCGATGGGCATCGGCGCGCCCGCCCACCGTTTCGCGGCCTCCTCCGAAGCCTACCGGGCGCTCGCCGCCCAGGCCGAAGCCGCGGGCGGCTCCGTTCTCTTCCCTGGCGAGCGCGCCGTCGTCAAGGTGATCAGCCCGCGCATCCTGCACAAGACGGAAGCGGGCGGCGTCGCCATCGTGGCGAACGACCTGCCCTCGATCCTCGCCGCGATGCGCGGCATGGAAACCCGCTTCGCCGGCGTCGAGGTCGAGGGCTACACGGTGAACGAGTTCGTGCGCTTCGATCCGAAACTCGGCCACGAGATCCTTTTCGGCTACCGCTTCGCGGCCGACTTCGGCCCCGTGGTGAGCTTCGGCCCCGGCGGCATCTACGCGGAATTCCTCGCGGACAAGTTCAAGCCCGGGGCGGCGACGCTCTGCTTCTCGCCCGAGACGGCGACGCGCGACAGCGTGGCCCAGGCCCTGTCGGAGAGCCTGCTCTACGGCCTCCTCTGCGCGGGCCTGCGGAACACGAAGCCGGCCATCGGCGGCGGCGAACTCGTGGACGCCATCATGGCCTTCATCGGCGCCTCGATGGCGCTCGCCGCGGCCGGTGTGTCGGAATTCGAGGTGAATCCGATGGTCGTCAGGGCCGGCGCCGGCGGAGCCTCCTCTCAAGACGGACGTTGGCCGGCATCGCTCGTCGCCCTCGATTGCCTCGTCAAGCTGAAGGATTTCTCCTCCCTCGGTCTGACCGCGGACTCCGACGGCGCGCCGTGCAACGCCGCCCAGGACGCGAGGCCCGTCGGCAACATCGGCCGCGTGCTCAAGCCGGCGAGCGCGGCCGTGATCGGCGTCTCCGAGAAGGGGATGAACAACGGCCGCATAATCCTGCGCAACCTGCTGCAGA
>JAJTBU010000146.1 GCA_021286735.1 bacterium | reverse complement strand
CCGCGCGGCGCGGCAGGCGTTCGCGTCCGCGGCCCCGCCCGCAGCCGCCGCGCGGGCGTTCGCCGGCGCCTTCGCGCGGGCGCCCGTCATCGCCTTCGGCGGCGGCTACGTCTCCACCGAGCTGCGCGACCTGCGCGACTCGGGCATCTTCGATTTCTGCGACTACCTCTGCTTCGATGCGGGCTACGGCAGCCTCGCCTCCATAATCGAGCGCGAAGGCGGGTTCGGGCGGCGCGGCGCCCCCGCCGGCGCGGCGCTTGGCCGTGCTACTCAGTCGGGCGTGGCCCCCGGCTCGACGGTCTTCCTCTATAAGACCATGACGCGCGGCGCGGACGGCGTCGTCGTCGCCTCGGGCTTTTCGGTGGACCTCTCGCCGGCCGCTCCGGGCGGGGCGAAGGCGGCCGCCGACGCCCAGGCCTGGGATCGGTTCCGCGGCATCGAGAGGGTCGCCCTGACCGCCGTCGCCCCCGACTACCGCGGCGCCGATTTCGGGGCCTACCTGCGCGTGGTGGACTCGGAAAACCCGATGCACCGCCTCTGGTCGGACACGCCCTGGCTCAAGTACTACCTCGCGCACGGCTGCTACTGGCGCCGCTGCTCCTTCTGCGACACCGAGCTCGACTACGTGGCCGACTTCGCGCGGGCCGACGTGGGCGCCGTGATGGCGGCGGCCGCCTCCGCCGCCGAGCGGACGGGTCTCCACGGCATCCACTTCGTGGACGAAGCCCTGCCCATGGCCGCCCTCCTCGAGTTCGCCCGCGCCAACAGAGCCAGGGCGGCCGGCGCCTCCGCAGGCGGCACCGGCGCGGCGATGGCCCGCGGCGCCGAGCCATCTGCCGCTGAGCTGCCTGCCGCCGAGCCTGCTTACGCCGCGCCCTCCGGCACCGCGCCCGCCCGCGTGGCCCCTGGCCCTCGCCGACGCCCCTTCTCCTTCTGGGGCAACGTCCGCTTCGACGCCTCCTGGACCCAGGGCCGCTGCGAGTTCCTCGCCGCCTCGGGCCTGGTGGCCGTCTCGGCCGGCATCGAGATCGCCACCGCCCGCGGCTTGGCCATGACCGACAAGGGCTTCGACCTCGCGGGCCTGGTCAAAACCCTCGTCGCGATGCGGCGCGCCGGCCTCCTGGTCCACGCCTACCTCATCTACGGCTTCCCCGGCCAGCCCGCCGCCGACATCGTCGACTCGGCGGAGTTCTGCCGCCAGCTCTTCGCATCGGGCCTCGTCGACTCGGCCTTCTGGCACCGCTTCGTGCTCACGCGGCACTCGCGCATGCACCGGCAATGGCGCGACGGCGAGCGCCCCGAGCTGAAGCCGATCGACCGCCCATGGAGCTTCGCCAACAACGATCTCGCCTTCGAGGGCGAGCGCGCCTTCGACCGCTTCGACGCGCCCCTCGCGGCCTCCCTCGCCGCCTGGATGGAGGGCGCCGAGCTGGAGCGCCCCGCCTCGACCTGGTTCGGCCGCAACGCCCCCCGGGCCTCGATCGCGCCGGACTTCGTCGAGACATTGATCGAAAAGGCCGAAGCCGCCCTCGACGCCGAGGAGCCGGCGACCGGGGCGCGGGCCCACTGGATCGCCGGCATCCCTTCCTTGAAAGAGGCGGACCGCGGTCCGGCCCGCCTCTCCTGGGCCTACCGCGGCGAGATGGTCTCGCTCCAGCTGTCACGCGCGGACGCCGCCCGCGCCGCCGAAATCCTCTCGGCGCCAGAGCTGGGCTATCGCGGCGCCCCCTACGCCGAGCTCGCCGCGCGCCTCGCCCTGCCGCCCGAAGCCATGGCCGAGTTGCGCGCCTCGGGCCTCGCGTTGACATGAGCCGCCCGCCCCGCCAGCCATCTCCAGGGCTGGACGAAGCATGTGATAGACAGCACAATAATCGCGCCCGTTGTCATTGGACGGGCGGCAAGGAGAGAGCGAACCTATGAGCGAACGAACCAAGGATCAATATATCGCCCTGGCCGAAAAGGTCATGGGCATGCTCGTCCGCAATACGGACGACGAGTCCGCCTCGAACGACCACCTCACGCTGAACAACTGGGAGTGGCCCACCGGCGTGGCGCTCTACAGCATGTTCAAGTTCCAGAAACGCTCCGGTAGCGGGCGCTTCCGCGACTATCTCCTCGGCTGGTACGATGCGCGCCTCGCGACGATGAAGCCCCACAAGAACGTCAACACCGTGGCGCCCCTCCTCGCCCTGGCCTGCCTCTACGAGGAGGATCCCCGACCCTTCTGGAAGGAGAAGATCGAGGAGTGGGTGTCCTGGATCATGACCGAGATGCCCCGGACCGAGTACGGCGGGCTCCAGCACATGACGGTGCTCAACAAGCACTACCAGCAGCTCTGGGACGACACCCTCTTCATGGCGGTGCTCTTCCTGGCCAAGGCGGGCAAGGTCCTGGGCCGGCCCGAACTCGTCCAGGAGGCAAAGTACCAGTTCCTCATCCACATCAAATACCTGCAGGACAAGGTGACGGGCCTCTTCTACCACGGCTGGACCTTCGACTACAAGAACAACTTCGCCAGAGCCTTCTGGGCCCGCGGCAACAGCTGGTTCACCGCCGGCGCGGCGGAGTTCATCGAACTCTGCGGCGATGGCGACGCGGTCTCGCGCTACGTGGCGGCCTGCCTGGCCGACCAGGTCAAAGAGCTCGCCAAGCACCAGGGCGAGAGCGGACTCTTCACCACCCTGCTCGACTCCGAGGAGAGCTACCCCGAAACTTCGGCCACGGCGAACATCGCCTACGGCATCCTGAAAGGCGTGCGGCTTGGGCTCCTCGACCCGCGCTACGAGGCCGCGGGCCGACGCGCCGCCGAGGCCGTGATCGCCAAGATCGCCGAGGACGGCACCGTCCAGGGCGTGTCATACGGCACCGGCATGGGCCCGAACCTCGACTTCTACCGCCAGATACCCCTGCGCCCGACCGCCTACGGCCAGGGCCTCTGCTTCATGATGCTGAGCGAGCTGCTCTAGGCCGCGCCGCGCCGCTGTCAAGCGCGTCGTGGCCATTTTCCCGGCAGGTGCGGCTCTACTTGATTGCTATCGCTATCGCGTTGTAGTCCTGGCCCGCAAGATAATCATCCGAGCTGCTTGCGGCATATGTCCTTATGATTCCATTCGAAGCGACATAGACCAATGTACCATCGGGTCTGAACCCTATCGCTTTCGCGCCGTAGCCCTGGCCCCCAAGGTCGTTGTCTGAGCCGCTTGGGGAATATGTCCTCATGACCCCATCCGAATCGGCGTAGACCAATGTCCCATCGGGTCTAAACCCTATCGCTATCGCGCTGTAGTCCTGGCCTGCAAGAGCGATGTCTGAGCCGCTTGAGGAATATGTCCTCATGACTCCATCCGAAGCGACATAGACCAATGTACCATCGGGTCTGAACCCTATCGCTATCGCGTTGTAGTCCTGTCCCGCAAGGAAATCATCCGAGCTGCTTGCGGCATATGTCCTTATGATTCCATTCGAAGCGACATAGACCAATGTACCATCGGGTCTGAACCCTATCGCTTTCGCGCCGTAGCCCTGGCCCCCAAGGTCGTTGTCTGAGCCGCTTGGGGAATATGTCCTCATGACCCCATCCGGATCGGCGTAAATCAATTCGTTGGGCTTCCACTGTGCGTACAGAGTTGCGTTCTTCATGATGGAGAAGGTATCCCCGGATGCATATTTAGTCCCAGATCCGTTTGCTGCCGTGTTCCAGCCGTCGAAGCTATACCCTGGCTTGGCCAGGGCGCCCTCATTCCCCTTAACCGTAACCGTGCTGCCCGATGCATAGCTGGTGGAATCGGCGGGAACCGATCCCGAGGTGTTTCCGTTTCCATCATAGGCAATATTGTAGGTGATAGGCGCGGGGTCGATAGCGAACATCTTCACCTCCGACCACTTGGCAGCGCCATCGGCTGCGGTCAATCGGGCCCTTACGAAATAGGTCGCATCCGAGAGGCCCGTCATCGTTTTGTCCCACGGGAGTGTGGGATTGGCGGTGGAAGCGAAAGCTGCTCCCGTTGGATTACCCTCTGCCGTCGTGTAATAAAGTTCGGCAAGAGAGATGTTTCCCTCGGAGTAACTTCCATTCACGGTGAACTTCACTTCTCCCGGTTTCGTCGACTGGATTACGGACACTAGCAGAGCGGCGTTGAATATTGGGTCGGTGGCGATGGTCGCCGTGCAAATATTGCTTGTCGCATTGCCGCCGAGATTGTCGCTTATTCCGACTTTTACCTTCCAGACTCCCGAGGACGTCTTTGTGACGACGCATTTATTGGAATTGCCGCCGATGTTCTTCCAGGAAGCTCCGTTATCGGAGCTTTCCTGCCAACCGTAAGCGATTGGATCTCCTTCTTCATCGTTGGCGGTTACGCTGAACTCGATAGGGGAGTTCACCTTGCCAGAAAGAGATGCCGGCAGGTTTACCGTGAAAGTCGGAGCGTGATTCTCCGGCGCTGGGGCGGCGCCGCATCCTGCAAGAAGAATCATGGTAGAGACTGCAATTAGAAGCGCAGCTGACATGAGAGCGACATGGCGAGCCGTTTTCATAAGCAGAACCTCTCATTTTCTATACAAAATGCTTGATGCTAATACCGCTCATCGAATTTCGCAATAAGGAAACTTTAAGCGACGATTTCTGCGCGATTTTTCCTTGACAGTTTTAAAAACCTGATCATATCATTGGTCAGAACACTGATATGATCAGTGATCTGATCAGTCTGAGGGAGCTATCATGAACAAACGAGAGCGTCTTGAGTGCGCGGTAAAGGGCGGAAAGCCCGACCGTGTCCCGGTTTCGATCTACCAGCACTCGACGGTCCACGAGCGCGGCACCGAGCGCTTCGTGAAATTCACCCTTGATTTCCACAAGAAATACGACCCCGACTACGTAAAAGTCATGTACGACGAGATGTACGACGCGCCGGTCAACTATCAGTTCGTCACCGATCCCTCGATCTGGGAGATGCTCGAGCGCTTCGATCCCCACACGGGCGGCTTCGGCAGGTATCTCGCCTGCCTCCGCACGCCCGCCGACACGCCCGTGATCGGCACCATGTTCTCGCCCCTCCACATCGCCGCCCGCATGGCCTGGGGCCGCCTGGTCGCGGACTGCCGCGACGAGGGCGACAAGGTCCAGAAGGGCCTCGCGACGATCGCCGCCAACGTCGTCGACTTCATCGCCGCGGCGAGGAAGGAGACCGGTATCGACGGCATCTTCATCGGCGCCTTCGGCGCCGAGGCCTCCTGGCTCCCGCGCGCCGACTACGAGCGCATCGAGCGCCCCCTGGACGCCCAGGTCATGGCCGCGATCAAGGGCATGCCCTTCTCCTTCATCCACGCCCACGGCGAGGAAGGCTCCTACTTCGACATGTTCGAGCAGTACGACTGCAACGGCATCAGCTGGGAGGACCGCCAGCCGGCCGGCCCCTCGATCGCCGAGGCGCGCGCCAAGACCAAGAAATGCCTGATCGGCGGCATCAACCACGTGGCCGCGGTGGCCGCCACCCCCGCGCAGGTCTACGCCGAAGGCCGCGAAGCCATCGCGGCCACCGGCGGCGCCGGCTTCATCCTCGCGCCCGGCTGCACCTTCTTCGGGGACACGCCGGCCGAGAACATGCTCGCCCTCAAGCGCGCCTCGGAAGACGCGGCGAAGGCCTGAGGCCACCCCGATGACCCTGAAGAGCATTTTCGACCTGGCCGAACCCGAAGCCCAGCAGGGCGAGGGCATCACCAGGAAGGAGGAAGCCTACCGCCGCATCCTGGAGCTCGTCCTCAAGGGCGATCAGGAGAGCGACGCCTGCTTCAACGAGCAGAAGCTCGCCGAGAGCTTCGGCATGAGCCGGGCGCCCGTGCGCGAGGCCCTCCACATGCTCTGTTCCGAACGCATTCTCACGAACATTCCGCGGCTCGGCTACAAGATCGTCCCGATCAGTTTCCGCGAGACCCTCGACGCCCTCGACGTGCGCCTCATCCTCGAGATGGAGAGCGTGCGCCTGGCCTGCCAGAACCGGACGCCCGACGCGCTCGCCCAGCTGGACAGGCTGATCGCGCAGGAGCAGAGGATCAACAGCGAAGAGGACAGCATCCACGCCTGGATCATGCAGGGCGACTTCGTCCACACGACGATCGCCGAGCTTTCGCAGAACATGGTGCTCGCGCAGACCATCGTCTCCCTCATCGATCTGCTGCGGCGGGCGAGCATCCAGCTGATTCTGCTCGGCAAGAACAAGCCGCTGGGCATCCACTACCACAGGGACATCCTGGAGGCGGTGCGGCGCGGCGACTGCGGCGAAGCCCAGGACCTGATGCGCAAGGACATTCTCATCCTCAAGGAGATCATCTCCCGGGGATGATGGGATAGGGCCGGGGAAGTCGGCCC
>JAJTBU010000145.1 GCA_021286735.1 bacterium | reverse complement strand
CGACTCGTTGAAGAGGAAGAGGAGGCTCAGCGCCGAGGCGAGGGCGCCGGCGCGCCTCCTGCCCGCGATCGAGGAGGCGGCGATGAACATCGTGAGGGGAAGGGCGAAGCCTCCAGCCACGGTGGCGAGCTTCAGCGCGACGGTCAGCGGCACGAGGAAGCCGAGGAGGGCGGCGGAGAGGAAGGGCAGGACGAAGTAGTGCTGCCCCTCGAGGTAGCCGAAGAAATTCGACTGGCTGAAGCCGAAGAGCCTGCCGTGGGGCAGGAAATCGGTTTTGAGCGTGTGGAGAACCTGGTACCAGGAGGCGGTGTCGCCTCCCGTCAGGATGGTGTCCGTGAGGAGCAGCTTGAGGTCGAAGCGGGAGAGGAGGACGGCGTAGACGAGGACGAGGGTCAGTCCCGCGGCGATGGTTTCGGGGAGGTCGCTCCCGGAGGAGCCGAGCGGAGGCTGGATCGCCGCGGACATCGCCTCCTTAGCCCCGCGCGCCTTGTTTCCCATATCGATCGCCTCACTTCGCCAGGAGGAGGATGGCAGCCAGGCCGAGGGCGATGCCGAAGCCCTTGCGCGCGGTCAGGGGTTCGCCGAAGAGCAGCACGCCCGCCAGGACGACGAGGAGGGCGGTCGCGCTCGTCATGATGGGGCTTATCCTGCTCAGGTCGGCCTTCCTCAAAAGGAAGGAATAGATGAGGAAGGAGGCGCCGTACATGGCCGCTCCGCCGGCGGTGACGGCGAGCCAGCGGAGGCTCCAGGCAGGGAAGCGCGCCGAAACCTTGAGGATGACCTGGGCGAGGGCCGAGAAGAGGACGCCGCCCGCCAGAAGGAGGATATTCATGGCCGCGCTCCTTTTTCCGCGGAGTCCTGGGCGGCGCTCGGCGCGCGCGTCCCGGACGGTGGCGGCACTGGCGAGGCCTCGGCGACGATGTAGTGCGGGCGCCCCTTGGCCTCCAGGAAGAGTTTGCCGAGGTACTCGCCCAGGATGCCGAGGGAGAGGAGCTGGATGCCGCCGATGATGAGGACGCTTATGAGGAGGCTGGTCCAGCCCTCGACGGCCTTGTTCGTGAAGAGCCTCACTATCAGGGCGTAGAGCGCGTAGGCGAAGCCCGCTCCCGAGATGAGGAGCCCCGCGAAGGAAGTCAGACGCAGGGGACGGGTGCTGAAGGATGTTATGCCGTCGAGGGCGAGCGAGAACATCTTCGACAGCGAGTACTTGGACACGCCCGAGCGGCGTTCGGCCGGGACGTAGTCGATGATCGCCGTGGGGAAGCCGATCCAGGGGAGGGCGCCCCGCAGGAAGAGGTTGTGCTCGCGCAGGGCGAGGACGGCCTCCCTGGCGCGCCGCGAGAGGAGCCTGAAATCGGCCGTGCCCGGCTCGATCCTGGTGTCGCTCAACGCGTTGACGAGGGAGTAGAAGAGGCGCGAGCTGAGGCGCTTGCCCAGGGAGGCTCGCTTTCCGGGCCTGGCGGGGCGGCCGCCCGCCGCTTTCTGATCGCCGGCGGGCGCCCCCTCGTCCAGGCGCCTCGTCTGGACGATGTCGAAGCCGCGGCGGTAGGCGGCGATGAGTTCGGGGATGAGGGCGGGCGGGTGCTGGAAATCCCCGTCCATCATGACGGTGCACTCGCCGCGGGCCGCTTCGATGCCAGCCCTCAGGGCTGCCTGGTGGCCGAAATTGCGGCTGAAGCTCAGGTAGCGGACGCTTGGATCGGCCGCCGCCAGGGCACGGAGGGTCTCGAGGCTGCCGTCCGAGCTGCCGTCGTTGACGAAGATCAGCTCGCGCGTCATGTCGCGCGGCAGGACCTCGCCGATCGCGGCCGCGAGCGGGGCGATATTGTCCTTCTCGTTGTAGGCCGGGATGACGACCGAAAGGAAGGGAGCGTCCTCGCGCGCCATGGCGTCAGCCTCTGTCATAGTGGGGCATCGAGGCCGGCAGGGGCAGGGAAATCTCGACGAGACCGGCGATGGCGCCGTCCTTGGTCCAGGGCGCCTGCCAGATCAGCTTGCGGACGCCGCCCTTCGAGATCGTGTAGACATTGGGTGCGCCCTCGGCGAGGATGGCCTTCATCTTCTCCACCGAGGCGGGCTTGTGGCAGCCGGCGAGGCTGTCGCCGACCCTGGGCGCGCCGCCGGGGCCGCCGAAGGTGGCCTTCGACTTTTCGTTCATGTAGAGCAGGTTGAGATCGGCGTCGCAGACGGTTATGGCGCCGTCGATAGCGCCCAGGAAATCCTCCAGGCCCAGGACGGCGTCGGAGGCGGAAGGCGAGGTTTTCATGCGGGTATCCTAGCGCAACCGCGCACGAGGTGCAACGGTTGGAGCCGCGGCTGACGCGCCGCCGACGCGTGGCGTGGTCTTGAACCGCCCGCCCGCGATCCGGTAGCATGGGGCTTTCAAGGAGGCCCCCGATGGTGGCAGGCGACGGTTCCGGTTCGATCGAGTGGACGACGGTCTCGAAGGAAGAGCGTTTCAGGACCAGCGTTTTCACGGTCTTCGAGCAGCGGAGCCGGGGGCCCGAGGGCAGGGAAGGCCGCTTTTCGGTGCTGGAGGCGCGCGACTGGGCGGTCGTCGTCCCCCTCATCGCCAAGGGGCCGGAGTCCCAGTTCCTGATGGTGCGCCAGTACCGCCATGGCTCTGGCCGCCCCAGCCTCGAGTTCCCGGGCGGCGTGATCGAGACGGGGGAGGCCCCCGAGGCCGCGGCCCTCCGTGAGCTGGCCGAGGAGACCGGCTGGGTCCCGGGCGCCCTGCACCACGCGGGCACGGTCTACCCCAATCCGGCCATCCAGTCCAACCGCTTCCACGTGTTCCTGGCCATCGATCCCAAACCTTCGGTCGAGCGAAACCTCGACGAGGACGAAGTCGTGGACGCCCTCCTCATGCCGGCGAACGCCGTGCGCGACCAGATGGGGGAGGGGGAGATGAGCCACGCCCTCATGGCGACGGCGCTCTTCCTCGCCGATCGCTGCGCCCGCAGGCTGGGTCTCGAGGCGTTTTAGGCTTTTTCAGTGGGGCGGCTTGCGCGGCGGGGCGTCGCTCGCGACGCCCCGCCGCGAAGACCCGCCGGCACTCAGCGCACCGCGTCGAGGGCCCTGCGGTTGACGGCGTAGAGCGCCAGGCTCGCCACCGCGAAAACGCAGAAGCTGGCGAAGAGCCAGCGATACCCGACCGCCTCCACGACGAATCCGCCCAGGGCGCTGCCGATGAAAGCCGGCAGCCCGATCCCAATCCCAAGCAGCAGCGCCATGCCCGTCGTGCGCTCGGCCGGCGGCGTCTTCAGGTTGACGAAGGCCACCGAGGCCGGCTGGAAGAGCCCGTAGCAGAGCGAATGCAGGAGCTGGGCGCCGACGACGCCTCCCTTGGTCGGCACGAGGGCGTAGATGAGGAGCCTCACCACGATGGCCGCCGAGGAGATCGCGATGGCCGCCATGGGGCTGTGCCTGCGCATGAATCGCCAAGCCATCAGCATCATCGGTATCTCGGCGATCGCCGCCAGCGCGTACATGCCTCCGACGGCGTACCAATCGAGCTCCTCCACCAGATAGAGGGAGAAGAAGGAGCCGGTGGGCGCCATCGCGAGCCTCCCCAAGGCTATCGTCATCAGTCCGACGATGAAGGGCGCGTCGACCCAGGAGAGGTTGATGGGCTTCTTGCCCGAACGCGCGCTGCCCGATCCCATCTCGGGAAAGATCGCGACGCTCGCCATGGACAGCAGCATGAAGGCCGCCATCACCATGGCCATGACTAAGGGCGGATTCCCGTCGTAGCCGGGGATGGCCTGGAGGATCAGGACGACGAGGACGTAGCCGGCCGAGCCGATGGCGCGAAGGGCGCCGTAATCGATCACCTTCCGTCCCGCGGCTCGCTCGGCCTCGATGGCGATGAGGGCCGAGCTGTCCAGCACGGGGCCGGGGGTCTTGAGGCCGAGGGCGAGGAGGCTGAGGCTCGCGATGATGGCGGCGGGCGACCTGATCGTCGCGAGGATGGCCGCTGCAGCGAGCATCGCGAGGTGGGTGCCGTAGAGGAAGGGCTTGAATCTGCCGGCCGAATCCGCCGCGCGCGCCAAGACGATGGGGCCTGCGATGCCGACGAGCTCGTAGAAGCCCAGGAGGAGTCCGATCGCCGCCGGGCCGTAGCCGAGCCTGCGCAGGATGAGCTGGAGGTAGGGCGAGGTCACCGAGTAGATCATGAAATAGACGCCGTAGACGACGCCCATCCTGGCGCTGAGATTCCCGGCGAAGCCCGCCCCGAGGCCTGTGCCGCGCGCGCCGGGCTTTTTCTGGAGGATCATATCGCGGTCAATGATAGAAACTCGCCCCGGAAGCGTCAATGACGACGATGGCGGGGTAGTCGCGCAGCTTTACCAGGCGCACCGCCTCCATGCCGAGGTCCTCGTGGTCCACTATCCTGCTCTCGGCGACCTGTTCGCGCGCGGCGATGGCGGCCGCGCCGCCAATCCCCGCAAGGTAGACGCCGCGCGCCGCGGCGATTATCTCGGCGGCGGCCTTTCCGCGAGGTCCCTTGGCTATCGTGACCAGGGAGGCGCCCGCCGCCGTGAATGGCGCGAGGTAGGGATCCATCCGAGCCGCCGTGGTCGGCCCGAAGGAGCCCGTTACGGCGCCGGGCGCCGGGTCCGTCGGCCCCGCGTAAAAAATCGGGTGGTCGACGAAGTAGGCGGGAGGCGGGGCGCCGCTTTCCATCGCGGCCGCGATTCGCGCGTGGGCGAGGTCCCTGGCCACGGTCACCGTTCCCGAAAGCAGTGCGGCGCTTCCCGCCGGCAGCCGGCGCAGGGCTTCGAGCCAGGTTTCGCGCGGCGCGTCCAAGTCTATCCTGACGGCGCCGGGCAGGGCCGCGCGCGAAGCCGGAAGGAGCCGCGCCGGGTCCTCCTCCAGCCTTTCCAGGTACCAGCCGCTCGAATCCACATAGGCGCGCGCCTTCCGGTGCGCCGAACAGGAAACGCCGACCGCCAGGGGCAGGTTGGCGGCGTGCCTGGCGAGCCTTATGAAGCGCGCCTCAAGGGCCAGGTGCCGGCCGCCCCATTGGGCGCCCACGCCCGTGCCCGCGGCTATCCTTTCGACGATCGCCTCCCACTCCGCGCTGCGCAGGGGCGTGCCGTCGGCGGCGGACTCGGCCGGCAGGCGGTCCAGGAGGCCCCAGGCGGCCAGCTCCATGGCGTAGAGGGCTTGCGAAGGGGTGGCGCCGCCCAAGGCCACGGCGATGGAGTAGGGCGGGCAGGCCGAAGCGCCCAGCGCGCCTATCCGCGCGGCCAGAACCTTTTCGAGGGCCTCGGGGCGGAGGATGGCGGGGCTTTCCATGCTGAGGCTCGTCTTGCCCGTGGAACCGCCGCCCTTGGCCGCGAAGAGGAGGCGGAAGGAATCTCCCGGCACCGCCCGCAGGTCGATGGCAGCGGGAAGATTGTCCCCTGTATTCCTCTCGCCCGTGGCGGAGAGGGGGCCGAGCTGCGACTTGCGGAGCCTGCGCTCGGCGTAGGCCGCAGCGGCGCCCCGGCCCAGCGCCTCCGCGGCGTCGGCGCCGCCCGCTGTGCCCACTCCCTCGCCCTTCCAGCCGTAGACCAGCGCGGTGCCGGTGTCCTGGCACATAGGGAGGATGCCCTCGGCGGCGATGGCCGCGTTTCGCAGCAGGGTCTCGGCGACGAACTTCTCGCCCCCGCCCGCCTTTTCGTCCCGCAGAATGGCGGCGAGGAGCTCGAGATGCCCGACGGGATACTTGAAGGCTATCTCCGAGAACGCGATGCGCGCGAGCTCGGCCATGGCTTCCGGCTCCAGCTCGAGGGCGCCGTTCTTGACGGCGGGCGCGCTCAGGTCGAGTTTCCGGTAGTCGTCCCTTCCTCCGAAATCGAGGAAGCGATGCAGGTCGGTGTGGCTCATGACAGTTTTCTCTCTTCATGCCTGCGCGTCAGGACCTTCCCCACGGAGATCGCGTGCGAGGGGCAGACCTCGTGGCAGCAGAAGCAGGTGATGCAGGCTTCGTCGTCGATGCGGATCTGGTGCTGGCCGCGGGCGTTCTTTCCCAGGACGAGGGCCGAGGCGGGGCATATCCTGACGCAGGCCGAACAGCCCGTGCAGCGATCGGGGTGGAAGATCGGCCTGTCCGTGAGCAGCTTCGTCATGAGGGGGCGGACAAAGGCCGGTATGGCCGAGAGGGCCGCCGAGGTCGATCCGCCGTAGGGCAGAAGGTTGAAGCCCTCGGCCGCCATCTCCTCCACGCTGCGCGGGCCGACCTCGAGGGCCGGCGTTCCCGGATCGAAGCCCCCGCGCGCGATCGCGTCGACGAGGTAGGGCAGCCTTCGCGGGTCGTAGCCCACGCAGCTCGCCGCGATCCAGTCCAGGGCGGCCACGTTCGAGGAGGCCAGTACGGCGCCCAGCTCGAAGGG
>JAJTBU010000144.1 GCA_021286735.1 bacterium | reverse complement strand
CCTTCAAGGCCTCGGCGGAGCGCTGGTACTCCCTCATGCCGGCGGGGGCCTGGCCCAACTTCACTTTGAGCAACCACGACAAGCCGAGGCATATCTGGCGCTATCGCGCCCGCGATCCCGGGACGACCGAGGCGAGGGCGAAGGTCGCGGCGGCGATGCTCCTCACCCTGCGGGGGACGCCTTTCCTCTATTACGGCGAGGAGATCGGCATGGGCTGCTTCAGGCTGCCCAGGGAGGCTCTGCGCGATCCCCTGGGAATCAAGACCTGGCCGCTGGGCTTCCTCGGCAGGGATCCGGAGCGCACGCCAATGCAGTGGGATGCGACGCCTGGCGCCGGCTTCGGCTCCGAGGCGCCCTGGCTGCCCCTGAATCCCGACTGGCGCGAGCGGTCGGTGGCGGCGCAGCGCGGGCGCTCGTCCTCCCTGCTCGAGTGGTACCGCGCCCTCATAGCGCTGCGCCGCGCCCTGCCCGCGCTGCGCCGGGGCTCCCTTCGCTGGACGCCCGCCTCGCGGGAGGTTCTCGCCTTCGAGCGGACCGACGAGGAAACGGGCGAGCGCGTCGCGGTCTTCCTGAATTTCGCGGGCCGCGCCGGGCGCGCCGTCCTGGCCGGGGAAGCCTCCGTTCTTTTGGGAAGCGCGCGGGAAGCGGGGCGGACCCTCGCCGCGGGCGACTGCGCCCTCGGCCCCAACGAGGCCCTGGTCGTTCGGCTAGCGCCGCGGCCCGGGCTTCGGCAGCGCTAGCGCGGCAAAGCGGCCGCTTGGGCTGCGGAGCGGCGGCGCCAGCGGCTGTCCTCCGAAGCGCCGCCTCCGCCGCCGCGTCCGCGGCTGCGCCGCCGTATGCCGTCGACGCTGAATTGCCCTATTCCGTCTTGCCTGCCAGTCGCGCGAGGTAGCGCGGATTGCCGCCGTCGGCGGCCCTGTCCACCTGGTAGGCCTGCATGGCCATGAAGGCCGCCAGGAGCCGCCCCTTGTCGGGGTAGCGCTCGAGGCCGGCATCCTCCAGCGAGAGGAGGAGTTCGTGCACGGTTTCGATCGTCGAGAGGCAGAGCGGTCCGGGCTGTTTTTTTATCACCCAGCGGCTCGGCTCGCGGGGCGTGAACATCAGTCGGGGCAGGGCGAGCAGCCCCGGGCTCTCGCGGAGGACGGCCTTGGAGCAGGCCCAGGTCGAGTCGATCAGGAAGGCCGCTATCCGCCTGCCCGCCGCGGCCTCGGCGAGCCTGGGGCCGGCGCCCTCCTCGGAGAGATCGGCGGCGCTCGGCCCCGGGTACAGGAGCAGCGGATAAAATGCCGGGTCGCCGAGGATGGCCGCGACCCGAGGGTTGTCATCGAAGGCGATGCCCGGGATAATCTCGGCATCGGCGAGGTTGAGCCTGACGAGGCGGCCCGTGCCGCAGCGCTGCCGGCGCCACTCCTTGGGGTGGGTCAGCAGGACGACCTTCGTCCGGACCTCCATGGGAGGTTCGGACGGGCAGAGGCAGGCGTCGGCGGGGCGCCGGCAGACGGGGCAGAGGGTTCGGTACAAGGGGACTCCTCGCCGCAGTATACCGCGGGCGGGAATGCCCGCGAAGGGGCGTTGGCATGGCTGAGGCGATCGATTTCGGAATTCGGGGCAAGGTGGCCGTCGTGACGGGCGCGAGCAAGGGCCTCGGCAGGGGCTTGGCCAAGGCCATGGCCGCGGCGGGAGCCAGGGTGGCGGCCGCGGCGCGCAGCCTTCCCGAGCTGGAATCTTTGGCAGCCGAAATCCGCGCCGAGGGCGGAACCTGCGAAGCCTTCGCGATGGACCTGCGCGACGTCGGCTCGATACGGGCGGCCTTCGCGTCCATCGCCGAGCGCTTCGGCCGCGTGGACATCCTCGTCAACAACGCGGGCATGGGCAACCCTATCCCCGCCGTCGACATCTCGGAAAACGACTGGGACTGGATGATGGACCTCAACCTCAAGGGAACCTTCTTCTGCTGCCAGGAGGCCGGCCGCCTGATGCTGGCGCGCGGCTCGGGGCGCATCGTGAACATCAGCTCCCAGGCCTCCGTGGTCGCCATCCCCGGCGAGGCCGTCTACTGCGCCTCGAAGGGCGGCGTCAACATGCTCACCAAGGTGCTCGCCGCCGAGTGGTCGGGCAGGGGAATCACCGTGAACGCGGTGGGGCCGACCTTCATCCGCACTCCAGGCACCGCCGAGCGCCTGGACGATCCCGCCTTCCTCGCGGGCGTGATGGCCAAGCTCCCCCGCGGGCGCGTGGCCACCATCGACGACGTCGCCGGCGCGGTGATCTACCTCGCCTCCGACGCGGCCGACATGGTCACCGGAACCCTGCTCCTCGTCGACGGCGGCTGGACGGCACTGTAAAAAACGGACGCGAAATTGACGAACCCGCCGTCCCTGCTTACTATTTAAAGCGATGGACATCCTCGTCACGATCGACGCCAACTACATGCATCCGCTCAAGGTCATGCTGGGCTCGCTCTTCTGCAGCAACCCGGGCGAGCGCTTCCGCATCCATCTCCTGCACGCGGACATCGCGGAAGCCGACTTGGCCGGCCTCGGCTCCTTCATCGGGGAGCGCGGCCACGAGTTCGCCTCCTACCGCGTCGGCGACGAGGCCTTCGGCGACGCTCCCGTCCTTCTCCACTATACCAAGGCCATGTACTACAGGCTCCTCGCGTTCAAGCTGCTGCCCAAGGATATCGACCGCGTGCTCTACCTCGACCCCGACATCCTCGTGATCAACCCGCTGCGGACGTTGTACGACACCGATATCTCCGGTTACCTCTACGCGGCCGCCTACCACAGCCTCATCCCCGCCAAGGAGATCAACAGGCTCCGCCTCCTGCCCTACGAGATCGACTCCTACTACAATTCCGGCGTGCTCCTGATGAACCTCGCGCTCCAGCGCGCCCTGGTGGACGAGCGCGAGATATTCGACTTCGTCGAGAAGAATCGCGCCAAGCTCATCATGCCCGACCAGGACATCATCAACGCCCTGTACGCGAAGCGGATCAAGACCCTGGACGAGAAGCTCTTCAACTACGATGTGCGCTATTACCGCTACTACCGCCTCGCCACGAACGGAGAGTGCGACATGGACTTCGTGATCGGGAAAACCTCCATCCTCCATTTCTGCGGCAAGCGCAAGCCCTGGAACAAGGGCTACATCGGCCAGTTCCTGGCGCTGTACAAGCACTACGAGCGCCTCGCGTCGGGGGCCGCGCGATGAGCGACGCACCCAAGGCCAGGACGGCGGTCAAGCGCGTCCACAGCTTCCTCGCGAGCAGGGCGACCCTCTTTTTCATCGCCATGGCCCTGCAGATAGGGATACTCCTCGCCGTGCTCCTCTTCTTCTCGCGATCTTTCTACATCTTCTACGCCGGCAACATCGTCCTGAGCTTCGCGGCCGTCGTCTGGATACTCAACAACCGCAGCAACCCCGCGTACAAGCTCGCGTGGATCATCCCCATCCTGGTGTTCCCCATCTTCGGCGGCCTCTTCTATCTCTTTTTCGGCAAGACCCAGCTGAGCCAAACCGCGAAGCGCCGCATGCGCGAGAGCGCGGGCCGCGTGGCGCAGGCGGCCGAACCCGGCGGGGCGAACCTCGCCGCGTTGCGGGATCTGAGCCCCGAGGGCGCCCTGCAGTCGCGCTACCTCAGCGCCATCGCCGGAAGCCCCCTGTGGCGCGGAACCGCCACCGAGTACCTCGCCACGGGCGAGGAGGCCTTCGCGCGCATCAAGGAGGCGCTCGAGAGCGCCCAACGTTTCATATTCCTGGAGTTCTTCATCATCGGCGAGGGAAGGATGTGGGGCGAAATCCTCGAGATACTGGAACGGAAGGCCCGCGAGGGCGCCGACGTGCGCGTCATGTACGACGACTTCGGCTGCCTGAACCGCATCCCCGCTGACTTCGAGCGCGGACTCGAGGCCAAGGGCATCCGCTGCGCTGTCTTCAATCCCCTGAGGCCCGTGCTTTCGTCGTCGCACAACCATCGCGACCACCGCAAGATACTGGTCGTGGACGGACGGATAGCCTTCACCGGCGGCATCAATCTGGCCGACGAGTACATCAACGAGTACGAGCGCTTCGGCCATTGGAAGGACAACGCCATCAGGATCGAGGGCGAGGCGGTGGCCAGCTTCACGCAGATGTTCCTCGAGCTGTGGACCCACGCGCGGCGGAAAATGCGCCGGGCCGAGGCGGGCGAAGGCGGCGAGTCCGCCCAACTCTGCGCGGAGGAATTCTACGCGCCCGCGGCCTCGGTCCGCGTCGCCTCGGACGGCTTCGTCCAGCCCTACGAGGACAGCCCCCTCGACGAGGAGCCCGTGGGCGAGAGCGTCTACCTGAACCTCATCGCCAGGGCCAAGCGCTACCTCTACATCGCCACGCCCTACCTCGTGATCGACCACGAGATGATGACGGCCCTCAGGCTGGCCGCCCGCGACGGCGTCGACGTGCGCATCCTCACGCCGCACATTCCCGACAAATGGTACGTCCACGCGGTCACGAGGGCCAATTCCCGGCCCCTCATCGAAAGCGGCGTGCCCCGGCTTCATACACCAGAAAACTTTCGTGGCCGACGACGAATTCGGCACGGTGGGCACGGTCAACCTCGATTTCCGCAGCCTCTACCTGCACTTCGAGTGCGGCGTGTGGCTCTGCGGCTGCCGCAGCGTGCTGGCCATGCGCGACGACTTCCTGGAGACCCAGGCGAAGAGCCGGGAAATCGCGTTGGCCGATCTCGATGGCGACAGGTTCGTGGCGCGCGCCGCGGGGTGGTTCCTCAGGGTTTTCTCGCCGATGCTCTAGCCGGTATGCCGGTCCGCCGCGTCGCCGGCGCCCCGCTCAGCCTATCTCTATCGCCGCGCAGACGCCGAAGGCCTCGGCCAAGGTTGCGCGATATTCGTCCTCGGGCATGGGGATGGCGGGGAGGATGGCCTTGCGGACGAAGCCGTCCATGGCCTCCTCGAGGCCGTATCCCAAAATGCCGCGCAGCACCGCCTTGAAGAGTGATTTGGCGATCGCGTTGCTCGTGACGATGTAGGCGGTGAAGTCGCTCTCCGACATTGGCGCCCCGTAGGCCGCCGCCAGGGTGTCGGAGCCGCGGAAGACCGTGCGCTTCAGGCGCTCGATGTTGGCGGCGTCGTAATCGGCGTAGTCGACGAGGTCGTAGTAGACGGCCTGGGTGGCCGGGTTGAGCGCGACATATTTGAAGATCAGGATATACTTGACGAAGGTGAGGAGCATGAAGCGCCGCGGCTCGGCGGAGAGCTTTTTCGCGGCTGCCTCCGGCGCCATCGGGCCGAGGCCCGGATCGCCCGTAGCCTTCTCCGCCGCCGCGAGGGTCCTTTCAACAAAGGAATCGAAGAGGGCGCGCGCCGCCTTCTCCTTGTCCACGAAATAGTAGTAGAACGAAGGCCGCCCGATGCCCGCCCTGTCCGCGATGTCGCCCACGGCCACCTCGTAGTAGCCTCGCTCGGCGAAGAGCTCGGCAGCGGCTTTCAAGATGCGGTCCCTGGTGGCGCCGCTTTTCCTGTATGCCATATCGTCCCTCTCCCGTTTTTTCCCGGTCGTTATAATTCATTTTATCGATAGTTTTTGCTTGACACCGCGTTTTGCCGGGCTTATCATGCCTCTAGAATTTAGACATGCGTTGAAATTCATGTTTCCCTGTGGCGAAAATGAGTATCCACCTCATTTTCGCGGCTGTCAATCGCGGAACCGCGCCGGGCGCGGAAGGCGGGCCCCATGGATTCGAGCGGAATCGTATTCGGAAGCGTCGAGAGGAACAAGGCGGCTTACGCTGGACTCAGCGACAGCGTCTGGGGTTTCGCGGAAACGGGCTTCCAGGAAGAGCGGTCCGCCGAGGCGCGCGCCTCCGCCCGCGCCGAACGCGGCTTCACCATCGACAAAGGCCTCGCGGGCATCGGCACAGCCTTTTCCGCCAGCTGGGGCCGTGGCGGACCCGTCGTCGCCATTCTGGGCGAATTCGACGCCCTGCCGGGGCTCTCCCAGGTCGCGGGCTTGCCCGAAAAGAAGGAACTCGCGCCGGGCGGAAACGGCCACGGCTGCGGGCACAACCTCCTGGGCGTCGGCGCTTTGGCCGGCGCCGTCGCCGCCAAGGAATACCTCGAATCGACGGGGCTCCCCGGCACGATACGCTACTTCGGCTGCCCGGGCGAGGAATTCGGCTGCGGCAAGACCTTCATGGCCCGCGCGGGCGTTTTCGCCGACATCGACGCCGCGCTCTGCTGGCATCCCATGGACATCAACGCCGTGTGGCAGGCAAGGACCCTCGCCAACATCTCCGTCTATTTCCGCTTCGAGGGCAAGGCCTCCCACGCCGCGGCCTCGCCCCACCTGGGGCGCAGCGCCCTGGACGCCGTCGAGCTGACCAACGTGGGCGCGAACTT
>JAJTBU010000143.1 GCA_021286735.1 bacterium | reverse complement strand
ACTATGGAAATGAGCGCGAAACCTGTCTCGGCCTCCTTGGTCGAAATGGACGAGGTGGTGCAGCCCTCCGACATAAACCTGCACGGGTCGATCTTCGGCGGCCACCTCATGTCGCTGGTGGACAAGGCGGCGGGCATCGCGGCCTTCAGGCATTCGGGGGAGAACGTCGTCACGCTGTCGGTGGACCGGCTCGTGTTCGCGAACCCGGCGCCGATCGGCACGGTGCTGTCGATCAAGGCCTCCGTGAACAGGGTGTTCCGCACCTCCATGGAGGTGGGCGTGCGCGTCACCGGCTGGCTGCGAGGCTCGGACGAAGAGATATTGATTTGCCCCGCCTACCTCACATTCGTGGCGGTGGGCGACGACATGAGGCCGGTGCCGGTGCGGCCTGTGCTGCCCGAGACGCCCGATCAGCTGCGCCGCTACGAGGCGGCGGGCATAAGGCGCGAGGCGCGCCTGGCCCTTGCGCGCCGGCTCGGCGGGCATCGATAGGATCGACCGTTCGCGCAAACATCGTTGAACATGGGCCGCCGCCGGTCGGCTCAAGGGAGGAAGCATGAAAAGAGTCTTCATGGCATCGGTGATGATTGCCGCGCTGCTCGCCGCCGCGGGGGCGCAGACGTTGGCCGCCATCGACGTTGTCCCCGGGCTCCAGCCGGGCTCGATCCGCGTGCTGACGATGAGGGGCGAGGCGTCGCGCGGACAGGTTTGGGGCACGGGCGTCTACACTTCGGATTCGAGCCTCGCCTCGGCGGCCGTCCACGCGGGCGTCCTGGCCGATGGGCAGACAGGCACGGTGGTCGTCGAGGTGCTGCCGGGCGCGGCTTCCTACGAGGGATCGTCGCGGTACGGCGTGACGAGCTCCAAGTGGGGCAGTTTCGGCAAGAGCTTCCGCTTCCTGGCGGCGGTCCCGGCGGCGGGCGGCTCGGGCCAGCCCCTGGGTGGCGGCGCGACGGCGCAGCCGTCGACGGGGGGCGCTCCGGCGCAGCCTGTAGTGCAGCCTGCGGCTCCGCCGACGGTGTACGCTTTCACCGACGACACGGCACTGAACCGCATAACTCCTGTCTCGGGCGCGGCGCTCTACATGAGGGTGACGGGGACGACGGGCGGAAGGCTTTGGGGCACGGGCGTCTACACGATCGATTCGGCGCCGGCCGCCGCCGCTGTGCACGCGGGAGCCCTCGCCGCGGGGCAGACGGCCGTGGTGAGGATAACCATCCTGCCGGGCAGGTCCTCCTACGAGGGAAGCGCGCGCAACAACGTGAGTTCGTCGTCGTACGGGAGCTATGGCGCGAGTTATGCGATCGAGGCTGCCCCTGCGGGCGCCGCGGTGGTGCCGATGATAACCGATCCCGGCGCGGCCAACAGGATACAGGGCGTCGCCGCCGGCCAGACCTACGCGATCTGGGTTACGGGTCGGGCGGCTTCCGGTTCGATCTGGGGCTCGGGCGTCTACACGGCGGACTCGCCCTTCGCGGCTGCCGCGGTGCACGCGGGCCTGCTCGCGGATGGAGCCGCGGGGCCCGTCGTCGTGAGGATCATGCCCGGCCAGGCCTCCTACGAGGGGAGCGCGCGCAACGGCGTGGTCTCGGCGTCCTACGGGAGCTACGGGCTGAGTTATGCGCTCGAGGCCGCGGGACGCTGAGGCGGGATTCCGTCAGCGCGTTGCGGCGTCGGACGCGGGGCCCGCGGGGGCGGGCTCTGTGCCGGCGCCGACCCGCAGCGCGAGCGAGCAGATCATGGTGAGGCAGCCTAGGCCGACCAACGTTGCGGAGAGGGATAGATCGGCCAACGCGCCAACGGCGGGGTAGAGCGCCGCGATCAGCACGCGCTCCAGCATCGAGATGCCGGACAGCACCGTGGCGCGGTTTCCGTCGTCGATCCATTCGTTCATGAGGGCCGAGAGCAGGGGCGCCCTGAAGAGCTTGAGGCCCGTGACGCCGAAGATCGCGATGAGCGCCACCGCGAGGCCGGGCGCGAGGCCCGCCGCGCAGTACAGGACGCCGGGGATGAGGGAGGACAGGAGGAGCGTGCGCCCCGTGCCCAGCCTGCCGCGCACCGCCGGCGTCGCTCGCAGGAGCAGCGTGGCGAAGAGGTTGAAGCCGGCGCCGACGAAGCCGTGCCATGCGACGGGGAAGCCCTCGCGCGCGAGCAGGGATTGATAGAACCAGAACATGAAGAAAGTCAGCGCCGAGATGACGGCGTAGTTGAGGCCGAAGCTCCGGAGCTGGGGCGTCCTGAAAATGCGCAGGAAGCCTTCGGCGCCCTGTCTGAGGAAGGGCTTGCGCGCGCTCTTCGATTCGGCGGAGAGCGTTTCAGCGACCGAGAGCACGGCCAGGCCCGACAGCGCGAGCGCCGCGGCGGTGAAGACGAACACGAGCCCGAGCGCCGCGTCGTACGGTACCAGGCCGCCGCCCGCGAAGAGCGAACCCAGGGGAAAGCTGACGAAGAGGCCCGCCGTGCCCGCGGCCTCGTAGCGGGAAAAAACAGTCGCCGCGTCCCCGCCGGGCAGCGCCGCGCCATCGCGCTTGGCCACCTCGTAGAGCAGGGCCTTGTCCGCGCCGCTCACCAGGGTCATGCCCGCGGCGCAGACCAGCTCGCCGACGGCCAGGAGCGCGAAGGAGCGGAAAATCCCGAACATGAGGAAGCCGGCGGCCAGGAAGCCCGAGCCCAGGACCAGGGATGCCTTGCGCCCCCAGCGGTCGGCCACGATGCCCGTGGGTATCTCCAGGGCCATCATGGCGGCGGAGAAGATCATCTCCAGCGTGAACATCTGGGCGTAGCCCATCCCGAGGCGGTGCGCGTAGAAAGGCACCGCCACCGCGCCGAAGAACTGCAGGCTCTTCAGGAAACTGAAAGCGTACAACGCCCTGATATCGCGCAACGCATTACCCTCAGCGATGCACCATCATGTTCTGCGCGTAGGGCAGGGCGATCGCCGCCATCTTCTTCTTGCGCCGCTCGCCGAGCAGGAGCGCGCCCGCCAGCGACGAGAGGGCGCTCACCGCGAGGATGCCGGCGAAGGCGAAGGGCGACTCCTGGAACGGAAGGTGGACGTTCATGCCGAAATAGCCGGCCACCATCGAGGGGATCATCAGCACGATGGAGACGATGGTGAGGCGCTTTATCACCATGTTGAGGTTGTTCGATATGACGCTGGCGAAGGCGTCCATCGTCCCCGTCAGGATCGAGGAATAAATGTTGGCCATCTCGATGGCCTGGGTGTTGTCGGTGAGCACGTCTTCCAGGAGTTCCTGCTCGTCCTCCTTGAAGCGGATCAGGGGGGACTTCTGCAGCTTTTCGAGGAGGAGCTCGTTGGTCTTGAGGCTGGTCGTGAAGAAGACGAGGGACTTCTGGATCGAGAGCAGCTGGACCAGCTCGTTGTTCTTGACCGATTTCTGCAGCTCGCGCTCGATGATGTTCGTGCTCTTGTTGAGGTCCTTCAGGGCGCGGAGATAGCTCAGCGCCGCGCGGCCCATGAGGTTGAGCACGAAGGCGCTCTTGTTCCTGACGCTGAAATCGCGGATCCGGCTCGAGGCGAGGTCGTCAAGGACGTCGCTCGAACGCTGGCAGATGGTGACGATCTTGTCGTTGAAGAGGATGATGCCCACGGGCACCGCGAAATGCTTGACCTCGCAGGTTTCGTCGTAGACGGGCAGGCGGACGATGATTGCCGTGTACTCGTCCTCCTTTTCGATGCGCGCCTGCTCGTCCGGGTCCATGATGTCGGCGAGGAGTTCCTGCGCGATATGATATTCGCTTTCGAGCTTGGACAGGTCTTCCCTGCTGACATTGCGGGCGTCGACCCAGCAGTCCTTGGCGAGTTCGTCGGAGGTGATGAGCTTCTTGTCGCCCTGAGTTCTGATCGTGATCATAGAGGTTTCTCCTTGGGCGGCGTCGAGCCTGGAGAAACCGGGAGGAGGGCTTAGGGCCTGGACCGGTTCCCGTCAGGAAGCGCCGCGAGCGTCGTTATGTCGATGCAACTAGGGTACGGGGTACTGCTACCCCCACCGTCCGTACCGGACATGGCTTCCTCCTGAAACGGGATGGAGTTCCCTAGGGGAACTCGGCTTCTTTTTCAGTCTATCCCCAAAACGAGGCTCGATTCAACCCCGAAACGTCGGGCGGGCCGAAAGTTTCGCCGGGGCGGGCAGGCGTTAGGCGATCGCGTCCGGAGCGCCGAGCAGGGATTCCAGGCGGCCGAAGACGGCGCCGAGGTCCTCGAAGCGCATAACGGCGCGCCGGTCGAGGTGGGTGGGCATGTCGTTGACGATGACGAGGGCGGCGCCGCGGTCGATCGCCAGCTCGGGCAGCATCGCCGCGGGGTAGACCATGAGGCTGGAGCCGAGGACGAGCATGAGGTCGGCGCCGCGGGCTTCGTCGCGGGCCTCGGCGAGGGCGCCCGCGGGCAGGGCTTCGCCGAAGAAGGTGATGTCGGGCTTGAGGGCGGCGCCGCAGCGGGGGCAGGCCGGGAGGCTTCCTGAGCGCACTATGGGCGCCACCTCGGCGAAGGTTTTCGTCGTTCCGCAGGCGGGGCAGCGGTGGAGGGAGGGTGTGCCGTGGATCTCGATGACGCGGCGGCTGCCGGCCTTCTGGTGCAGGAGGTCGATATTCTGCGTGATCACGGCGGCGAGGTGGCCTTCGAGCTCAAGGCGCGCCAGGACGCGGTGGACGACCGAAGGGCGCTTCGAATCCAGGTCGTAGATGAAGTCCCGCGTCATCCGATAGTAGAAGGCGGGATCGCGCCTGAAGACTTCGATGTCGAAGATCTTGTCGGCGTCAAGGCTTTTGTAGAGGCCGTTCTTGCCGCGGAAATCGCTGATGCCGGAGAGGGTGCTGACTCCCGCGCCGGTGAAGGCGACGCAGCGCCGCGAGGCGCGGATGAGGGCGAGGAGGTCGTCGGGGCGACCGCTCGAGGCGGCGTCGGGGGAAGTGGGGTGCGCTTGAGCCATGGCGGCAGTATAGCGCCGCGCCAGGCCGCGCGTCAGGCATGCCGCGCGGCCGGAAGCCCAAGGGGCTGGATTGGGGCGCGGCGCTCGCCGGGGCCGGTCAGCGGCAGACCGAGAAGGCCACGCTCTTGCCGAGGGCTTCCACCGAAAGCCCGTCGCCTTCGGGCGGAGCGGAGCGGGAGAGGGCGTCCCTGACGGCCTTGATCTCGCCGACCTCGACCGGGGCGAGCGAATGGAGGGGCAGGCTGCGGCGCCCGCCCTCCTCCGCGACGCAGAGCGTGGTGGTGAGCGGCTGGAATCGGCCGCGCAGGGACTCGGCGTAATAAGCCTCGCCGCGGGGGCAGGCGGCGCCCTTCGCCGAAACCATGCAACCGCGCGGGCAGCCGATGCAGACGATGGAGCCGGAGGCTTCCAATTCATGGAAAAAGGCTTGGTCGAAGGCCGTGTTAGGCGCGATGGGCTTGTATGGCGGCAGGCTTCGGGCGCTCGCGGCGAACTCGGCTCGCGAGGAGAGGTAGAGCGCGACGTGCGAAGCCACTTTTTCGCCTTCGGCGGCGGCGTTGTCGGCGAGGTCGTGGATGTGGAGGGCGTTGCCGCAGAGAAAGACGCCCGAGGGGGCGGAGGTGGAGGCCGAATCGGCGAGGGCCTCGAAGTGGCTGTTGACGGGCACGCCGGCGCCGGGCTTGGGCAGGATGCCCGCTTCCTTGAGGATGTCGACCTCGGGGATGAGGCCGACTGAGAAGAGGACAGTGTCGCAGGGGATGTATTCCTCGGCGCCCACGATGGGGCGCTGGGCATCGTCTAGGGCTTGGACCGCGACGCCCTCAACGCGGCGCGCGCCGTCGATCCGGCTGATCTGGGCTCCGAAGCGCAGGGGGATGCCGAAGTGGTCGAGGCATTGGACCTTGTTGCGCGCGAGGCCGCTCAAATAAGGAAGGCGCTCGAGGACGGCCTCGACCTTGCAGCCTTCGATGGTCAGGCGTCGCGCCATGATGAGGCCGATGTCGCCCGAGCCCTGAATGACGACACGCCCGCCCAGGCGGTAGCCGCGCAGGTTGACGAGGTTCTGGGCCTGCCCTGCGGTGAAGACGCCGGTCGGCCTGGTGCCGGCGATCTCGAGGTTCTCGCGCGTGCGCTCCCGGCAGCCCGTGGCGACGATCACGGTTTCGGCGCGGATCTCGGCGTAGCCGGATTCCGGAGAGATGACGCGGAGGAGCCTGTCGCGGGAGACGCCGAGGACCATGGCGCCGAGCGCGGACTCGGCGCCGGCGGCCGCGAATTCGGCCTCGAGGGCGCGCGCGTACTCGGGCCCCGTCATGTCCTTTTTGTACCGCAGGAGGCCGAAGCCGGGGTGGATGCACTGGTTCAGGATGCCGCCCAGGCGGGGATTGCGGTCCAAGAGGAGGATATTTCCGACTCCATGCTTTTTGAGGGCGATTGCGGCGGCCATGCCGGC
>JAJTBU010000142.1 GCA_021286735.1 bacterium | reverse complement strand
GACCGCACCACGATCAATCCCACCAAGAAGGAAGCCAACGTTCCCAACGTGAACACCATCCCCGGCGACGATGTCTTCTGCGTCGACATGCGCATCCTGCCCCAGTACCCCGTGGCGATGGCCCTGGCCGAGGCGAGGAAGGCCGCGGACGAAGTCGAGGCCCAGTACAAGGTCAAGGTGACGTTCGAGGTGCTGCAGAGCAACGAGTCGAAGGCGACGCCCGCCGACGCCCCCGTGGTCGGCAAGCTGAAAAAGGCGGTGAGGGAAGTCTACGGCGTCGAGGCCAAGCCGATCGGCATCGGCGGCGGCACCGTGGGCGCCTACCTGCGCAAGGCCGGCTACGACTGCGTCGTGTGGGCGAGGATGGAAGAGACCGCCCACCAGCCGAACGAGAGCGCGCTCATCGAAAACGTCATCGGCGACGCGCTGGTCTTCGCCAGTCTGGCGCTGTAGGGGAGGCCGGGCTCAAGACCCCGCCGGTGCCGGCACCTTGAGCTTGGCGCCGATCTGCAGGACGGAGCTCATGCCGATGCCGTTCTGCCGGGCCAGCTCATCGGGCTGCACGTTGAATTTGAGGGAGATATCCCAGAGGGTGTCTCCCTTTTTTATCGTGTAGGTCGCCGAGAACTCGCGCCCGGCATCGTCGCCCTTGCCAGGGGACGCGTTCGCCGAGGCCCCGGTCCCGAGATGGGGGATGATCAGCGTCTGGCCGATCTTGATCCTGTCCGCCTTCACGCCAGGGTTGGCCTGGAGGATGATGTCGAGGGGCGTTCGGTAGCGCTGGGCGATAGCGCCCATGGTGTCGCCGGACTTCACCTTGTAGATGTCGTACTTGATGAGCGGCGTCGAAGTGTCGGAGAGCACCGTGCGCGCCGCTTCCGCGCTCTCCGCCGGAACCTTGACCATGTGGGAGGAGGCCGGCGGCGTGACGCGGTAGCGGAGCTCGGCGTTGCCCTGCTTCAACAGGTCGAGCGGAATGCCCGTCCGCTCGGAGAGCACCTGCAGGTCGACCTGGCGGTTCGTCTCGAGGGCTTCCCAGTCGCGCGGCTCGCCCCATCCGTCGGGGAGTCCGTGCAGCTCCGGGTAGGAGAGGATCGAGGCGACGGCCAGGAATTTGGGAACATAGGACAGCGGCTCGCGCGAGAGCTTCTTGCTGTCGTAGAGGTGCCAGAAATCGATGGTCTCGCCGGTTGAGGACTTCACCGCCCTCGAGACCGCCCCCAGGCCCGCGTTGTAGGCCGCGATCGCCAGGAGCCAGTCGCCGAGCGCCTGATAGTTGTCCCTGAGCTTCTTCAGCGCCGCGTCGGTGCTCTTCATGAAGTCCTTGCGCTCGTCCTTCCAGTCCGAGATGGTGATCCCGTACCCGGAGATGGAGTTGCGCATGAATTGCCAGATGCCCGTGGCGCCGCTCCGCGAAACCGCGTAGGGCGAGTACTCCGACTCGATCACGGGCAGGTAGACGAGCTCCTTGGGCAGGCCGTACTCCTCGACCTTCTCCTCCACGTAGGCCAGGTAGGGGAGGGCGCGCTCCATGACGGCGTTCAGCCACTTGCGGCCGCCCGAGGTCATGTAGGAGGCCCGCAGCTCCTCGAACTGCTCGTGGCCCCAGGGCATGGGGATGTCGTACTGGAGGCCGTCGACCAGGATGCCGGCCGAGACGATCAGCTCCGGAAGCGCGGGGGCGGTCTCCGCTGGGGCTGACGCGGGGGTTGCCTCGGCAGGGGTAGTTTCCGCTGGGGCTGCCGAGGGAGCCGCGGCCGCGGCTTCGCCCGAGGCGGACTCGGCCTGCAGGGCTGTCTCCTCCCGCGGGGGGGGCGTTTGCGCCGCCAGCTCCTGGCCGGTCATGTCCTGGCCATACCCGGCTCCCCCGATCGCCAGAAGGCAGCAGAAGAGCAGATTCCTGACTATATGATCGCGGATCATTGCATCTTTTCTCCGAAATAGATTCCCGCCCACTCCCAACGCCCGTGGACGTCCGGGTCGGCCGGAAAGTCGATCTTGCGGAAGTAGAGGTACCAGACCGGCACCCGCCCGGTCCAGCCCCAGGTCCGCAGGTAGGCGTCGTAGGGCCCCGACGAGGCGTGGAGCGTCTCTGCCGACTGGATCGGCCGGCCCTGCATGAACTGGGCGAGGTCGAAGGTGACCTTGCTGTTGGCGTCCATGCCGCTGTCCTGATACCAGGATACCGCGAAAAAGCCCGCCTTGGACGCGTATTTCCGTAATTGCCGGGCCTGGCCCGAAGCCAGGGCCTTCCGAACGGCGGCGACGAGCTCGTCCAGGCTCTCGAAAGTCCAGTCCTTCGGGCTGGCGTTGAATTCCACCAGCTGGCGCGCGTAGGCGAGGGCGTCGGGATACCCCGGCACGCTCGTCCCGAAATAGGGCAGGAAGGCGGCGTAGTTCTCAAGCGCCTCTTTCCACGCCCCGAGCTTCTCGTATTCCTTCGCCAGCAGGAAATACGAGGCCCCGATGTCGGACGCGCCCGGGAAACGCGCTATCAGGTCGCGGTAATACTCGACCTTGCGCTCGGGCGTGGCCGCATTCCGCACGAGGCGGGCGAGAGCCTCGTAGTGGATGCTCTTCCCCTCGACGACCGCGTCGGGCAAAGTCTTGACGATCCGCTCGTAGAGGGGCACCGCCAGCCTGACATCGCCCGCCGCCTCGTAGCTCGCCCCGGCCGCGAAGAGATACCAGGGCGCGTACTCGTCGGGAGGATCGCTCAGGGCGACGAGAAAAGAAGCCGCCTTGGCGTTCTGCCCCCCGCCGATGAGGATCGCCGCGATCTTGCGCGCCGCCGCGAAGTGGGCGAGCCCCTCGGGCTTGGGGCCATCGGGCGCGTGCTCGTCGAGCACGGCGAAGAGCGCCCGCAGCTCTCCCCGCTGAGCCGGGCTGCCAACGATATAGAGGGAATTGCCGGATGAGCAAGAGGTTACAATCGCCGCCACGAAGGCGATGAGTAGGCAGGCGGCGTGCCGGCGCGGCGGAGGAGGGCTCGAACCGGGACTCTTGTGGCGGTGAGGGGCGAAAAGCACGGAATCCAGAGTAGCATGGTGCTTTTCCGCTTTGCAAGTACGGGGTGTTTTCTATATACTTTGGCTTTACGCAGGGGGAGAGGCGGCCGGCCGTGAAGACCAGAGTGTTTATGACGTTTCGATTTTTCGTCACTTTGCTTATCCTGGCCTCGGCGTCGCTCGCGGCTTCCCTGGCCTTCGGTCTGACCTTGACCCAAACCTGGCCCTTTATCCTCGCTTCGGCGGGGGCGGCCGGCCTCCATGCGGGAAGAAGGACTCGGCAGCGTTTTTCGGCCTCCTTCACCGTCCCCTCCCTCGTCTTCCTCTTCTTGGCGGCCTTCTTCAGCCTCTTCTCCTTCCGCCTGATACCGATGCGGCTCAAGGATTTTGTCGTGGCCTACTGGCTCCCCCTCCTCGCCGCCTGCCTGGCGCTGACGGGCGCCGCCGCGCTTGCCCTGAGACGGCTTCGCGACGTCGGGACAAAGCCCGGACGACGGCCTTGAGGGCCGCGCCCGAGTCCCGGAGGCGCGAGGCGCCGTGGAATGCGGCCGGCCGCTCAAACGGACGCCGGAATGTTACGATAATCAAGGTTGCATATTATAATGAGTATGAAGCGCGGCGCGGGGCGCCCCAAGGTTTCGGGAGCGTAGAAAAGTGAGCGAGCACAGAATGGCCGGAGAGATCGCCGGCCGAAGCCAGGCGGGAAAACTCAGGAGGGCGGCGGTAAGCTTGGCGCTCCTCGCGTTCGCTGCGGTCTCCCCGCTCCAGGCGCAGACCGCACTCACCATGGCGAATCCCGAGGCGCTCTCGAAGTCGCTCAACAGCAAGACCGAGATAGAACGCTGCATCATCCTGGCCACGCCCGATTCCCTCGCCCGCGCCAAGGACGGCCTCGCCCAATCGAAGGTGATCTCCGAGGACGACAGGAGGGCCCTGTCCGAGATTGTCCGCGGCATTTCCTCCCTTCTCTATCCGCGCGGGCCGAACGGAGCGGCCAAGGCGGCGAAGGCCGGCGGCAACGGCAATGACGCCGCGCCGCGCTTTTTCGTCGATCCTTCGCTCACGGCGATCAGCCCCGCCTACGCCGTCTGCCTCACCCAACTCGTGGAGGCCTCGCAGGGGCGGATTTTCGACGCGCCGAAAGGATCCGACGACACCTTCCTCACCGCCATCCTGCCCGCCCTCGCCATTTTCACGACTTCCGAGAAGAACGTGGCGGACGCCGCCTTGGCCTATGCCGAGCGCTTCGCGAAGTCGGGCACCTACCCAACCGCCATCGTCGGCCTGGTCCGGGCCCGCGGCGCCGAGAAAGCGGGGGACCTCGTCAAAGCCTATTACGACTATCAGGCCGTGGCCGACGCCTATCCCGACGTGTGGATCGCGAAGCTCCGCCTCGGCATCGTGGCATTGGCGCTGGACATGCCCGTGCGCGCGCTTGGATTCCTCGAGCCCCTCGCCGAGGCGGGGACGAGCGACCTCGCCGTGCTGGCTCCCTACGCCACCGCCCTGTACCGGAACGGCAGACTGGCCGAGGCCGAGCCCGTCGTGATGAAGTGCCTGGCCGCCGATCCCGAGGCGCCGCCCTTCCTGTCGATGGCCGCGCACATCCTGATCGATCGGAACGATTTCGCCGCCGCCCAGCCCCTCCTGGAAACCTTGGGCAGGAAAATCCCCAACGATAAATTCTACCTTTCCCTGCGCGCCCTCCAGGCCAAAGGACAGGGTCGCGCCGACGAGGCCATCAAGTACGCCCGCAAGGCGCTGCAGGCTTCGCCCGACGACCCCGAGGCCATGGTGCTCCTCGCGGGAATCCTCTTCGGCGACGGCGCCGTCGATCACGCCGAGGCCACCTCGCTCTGCCTCGACGCGCAGAAGCGCTTCGCCGCGGAGAAAGCCGCCCAAAAGCCGGCCGGCGCCCCTCTGCCGAGCCCGCTCGCCAAGGCGATGCGCGACGAGGCGGAGCGCCAGGTTTCCAGATACCTCCTCCTCGACGCCTACGATAGGCAGGATTGGTTCGCCGCGGCCAAAATGCTCGACGCCGCGCCGACGGCGGGCCTGAACAAGAGCGTCGTCGCCACGATCCTCCGCAGGTCTGGCCGCGAGAAGGAAGCGGTCGCCTTCGCCTCCGAAGGGTATCGCGGCGCGCCCGATTCCGAGGACGCGGCCGAAGCCTACCTGCGATCGCTCGCCGCCGCGTCGGTGGCCTCGGCCGGACAGCCCGCGGTCTCGGACATCGGCGCGGGCCTGCTGGGCCAGCTGAACGCCGCCAAGGCCGGCTCGCCGTCCGTCGCAGGGCAGCCCGCCCTCGTCGGCATCGTCCTGCAGCTGCTCTCGGGCTCCTGCTCCGATTCGCTGCGATCCTATCTCCATTACCTCAACGGGACCCTGCTCGCCGACGACAACGCCGCCATCGACAGCTTCCGCATGGCGTTGCTCGAGCGGGCCGACAACGTCGAGGCCATCGTCGCCCTCGCCAAGGCCTACGCCCGGAAAGGCGACGCGCAGAAAGCCCTGTTCTTCGTGCGTCAGGCGAAGGCCATCGGCGTTGCCGACGCCGAGCTGGCCTCCGAGCTCAAGACGCTCGAGCTGAAGCTCGCCCAGGGATGAGGCGGGCCGACTCGCGGCGCCGCCCCGGCGCGGATGCCCTTTGTCGCCCTGAAATCGGCGAATTCCTCGAGACCATCTACCGCGACTGCAACCGCCGAGCCCGTCTCGAGCGCGATCCGCTCGCCATCGCGAGGCGCTATCCGGACGTCCGGGACAGGGAAGCCGCCGGGCTCGTTTGTTCCACCCTCGCCTTCGGGGCGGTCGACCTGATCATGCGGGCCTGCGAGCGCGCCCTCGCGCCGCTCGGCGAGCATCCGGCCGCCGCCTTCGACGCGCTGGACGACGAGGCTGTCGGCCGCCTCTGGGCGGACTTTAAGTACCGATTCTGCTTCCCCGCCGATATCCAGGCGCTGATGCGCGCCATCCGCGACGCTCGCCGCGCCCATGGCTCCCTGGAGGGACTTTTTCTCGCGGGAGCCGGCGGCGCCGGTGCGCCCGGAGGTACCGGCGGCGCCGTGGGCGGAGGCAGCGCCGACGTCCCGATCGCCGATCGCGCAGCCCTGGCCGCCGCCGCGGGCGCCTTCGTGCGCGAACTGCGCCGCCTCGGGGCCGGCCCCGGCGGCGCCACCATCCGCCGCAATCTTCTTCCCGACCCCGCCGACGGCTCCGCCTGCAAGCGCCTCCTCCTCTACCTGCGCTGGATGGTCCGCCGCGACGACATCGACCCGGGCGGCTGGGGTCGCGTATCGCCTTCGGCCCTCATCGTTCCCCTGGACGTCCACATGGCGCGCACCTGCCGCGAGCGCCTCGGCTTCCTTCCCCCGGCCCGCGCCACCTCCTCGCCGACCTTCAGGGACGCCCTCGCCG
>JAJTBU010000141.1 GCA_021286735.1 bacterium | reverse complement strand
ACATTTGGACGGATTCGATACAATAATAGTGACAAGCCCACAGGGTCAAACCCTGGGCTAGCCTAACGCGCGCTTCAACCGGACTCGGGCGGACGAGACGCCCTCGCCGGTTAAGCGAGGTGGTTAGGCTAAAAGCTAGCCGAACGGACATGGCCGTCCTGGTTTGAACCAGGGCGGCCGTTCGATTGTTAAGTCAATAAAAGATCTCGGTTAACCTGCGAGCGGCCGGCGCGGCCGCGAGTCAAGTTGAAGCGTTCTTTTTGTTGCTCGTGTTGGGCCCAAGAAATTCGGTGCTCTTGGATGGTAGCTGCTCTCAGTAGTCGCATTTCTAGAATATTCCCACTTACTAAAGAGCAGTACGATAGCCCTAGGGGCTAAGAAACGCGCGACCTGCTGCTTGGGAAGCAGCCGCTCGGGGTAAACAGGTTGTGTTTGTTTTGCCTCCTTCTTTTGCCAAGAATCGCATCTCTTTCGCGAACCCACCTGTGTCGTATGCTGTAATTTATGGAAATAATTGAAAATACAATAAAAAAGCCCCTCATCTGAGGGGCTTTTTTATTAGGTAGCGAGGGAGGGGATTGAACCCACGACCCAGCGGATATGAGCCGCTTGCTCTGCCAACTGAGCTACCTCGCCGAGGACGAGGGAGTTTATACCCGTTCGCCGCCGACTTAGTCAAGGCCTCGCCGCTTTGTCGGCTTTACATGGCCGGAGTGCGCCGCTATACTTCCGCGTTGAACCGGGGAGGGGCGGCGCGCCGGGACCGCGGGGCGGGAAGGCGCGCGGAAGCCCCTATCGTAGTATTTGGAGCGCGCATGTCTTCCACGGATTGGCGGGAGCGGAAAAGGGAAGAGACCTTCGAGGGCACCCTCGCGGGCCTCGAGAACAGGCGTAGGGTCGATCCTTCGTATACGATCGCCGACGCCAGGCAGGACCTCGAACACCAGTACGTCCTCGAAGGGAACGACTGGCTGGGCAGGGGCGAGCTGGGCGATATCGTCTCGTCCGCGACCATCGCCGCGTACGAGCACTTCATCTTTGAGTGGCAGTCCGAACTCGATAGAGCTGCGGGACGCGAGGAGCGGAGCCGATGAGCATCGAAATCAGGAAAGTAGCGACCAAGCGCGAGCTGCGCGCCTTCATTACCTTCCCCGAGACCATCTACGGGAACAACCCGAACTGGGTTCCTGCGCCCGTGTTCGACGACATGGGAACGCTCCGCAAGGACAAGAACCCCGCCTTCGAGTTCTGCGAGGCCGAATACTGGACCGCCTGGAAGGACGGCGCCATGGTCGGCCGCATCGCGGGCATCATCAACCGGCGCTACATCGAGAAATGGGGCAACAAGTACGCCCGTTTCGGCTGGATCGACTTCATCGAGGACTTCGCCGTGGCCGAGGCCCTGGTGAGGACGGTGGAGGACTGGGCCAAGTCCAAGGGCATGGAGGGCGTCCACGGCCCCCTGGGCTTCACCGACCTGGACCGCGAGGGAATGCTGGTCGAGGGCTTCGGCGAGCGCGCCACCTTCGCCACGATCTACAACCATCCCTACTATTCGCAGTACATGGAGCGCCTGGGCTACGCCAAGGACATCGACTGGGTCGAGTTCCTGGTCGAGACGCCGGACGCCATTCCCGAGAAGGTGCTCCGCGTGAACGAGATCCTGGCCAAGCGCTCGGGCGTCCGCGTGATCGAATGGAAGAACAAGAAGGAACTGCTGGCCACGTACGCGGACCAGATATTCGAGCTGCTGGACGAGGGCTACGCCGAGCTCTACGGCACCACGCCCCTGTCCGAGAAGCAGGTCAAGGCCTATATCGGCCAGTACCTCGGCTTCGTCGACCCGCGCTTCACCAAGGTGATGGTGGACGAGCAGAACAAGCTCGCGGGCTTCGCCATCACGGTGCCGAGCCTGTCCGACGCCCTCTACAAGTGCAGGGGGAGGCTCTTCCCCACCGGCTGGGCTCGGCTGCTCTGGGCGCCCCAGCACCCCACGACCCTCGACATGCTCCATCCTGATGACGGCCCTGAACCAGAGCGCGATCGAGAATGGGATCAAGTATTCGGAGACGAACCCCGAGCTGGAGACCAACATCGCCATCCAGGGGCTCTGGAAGAGCTATTCCAAGCGGCAGCACAAACGCCGCCGCGTCTACATCAAGAAGCTTTAGCGGGGAAGGGGAGGCGTCCGCCGGCGCGCGGCCGCCCTCAGCCTATCTCCGGCTCGCGCAGGTAGAGGGGGCCCTCATCCTCGGCGGCGGCGCCCTTTTCGATGAACTGCCTTTCGGCGAGTTCAGCCAGGCCGCGCATGCGGAGTCCGGGATCGTCGCCTTCGACGCGGAAGCCGGGGCGCTCCAGGGTGTAGTCCTGGAGGAGGTCGGCGTCGATCCCCGCGAAAGTCACCTCGGCCTCGCCCTCGACCGCACGCAGGAGCCCTTCGATCGAAATGTCCAGATACTCGCCCTGCCTCGCCCCGGCGCGGTAGATCGCCGCGTAGAGGCGGTTCTTGCGCGCGTCCAGCACCGGCACCACGACGCCATCCGCGCCCCCACGGCCGTAGGCCATCATGTCGAGGGTTGGGACGCCCACCCAGGGAATGCCGAGCGCCAGGGAAAGGCCCTTGGCGGTGGCCATGCCGATCCTGAGGCCCATGAAGGAGCCCGGCCCCTTGGCGCAGGCGATGAGGTCCAGCTCCTCGAGGGCGAGCGACGCGTCCGCGAGGCAGGCTTCGATCGTGGGCAGCAGGGTCTCCGCGTGGCGGAAGCCGCCCTCGGCGCGGAAGCGCAGGGGCCCGCCTTCCCTGGCGGCGCCCACGGCGAGCGCCTCGGTCGAAGTGTCGAAAACGAGAATATTCATGGCGCTATGTCCTCCAGCCAGGAGCCGGCGAGGGTGATGCGGCGCGAGCCGTCCTCCTCGACCTGGATATCGATGATCGCCGCGCCCGTTATGGAGGGGAGCCGCTCGCTCCACTCGATCAGGCAGAGGCTGCCGGGGCTGCCCAGCAGCTCGTAGCCGCCGATCTCGGCGAAGTCGGCCTCGCCGCCCAGGCGGTAGGCGTCGATGTGGTAGAGGACGAGCCTGCCGCGATATTCCGAGATGATGGTGTAGGTGGGGGAGGTCACCTCCTCCTCGATGCCGAGGCCTGCGGCTATGCCCTTGCTCAGCGCGGTCTTGCCGGCGCCCAGGTCGCCCCTGAAGGCGATAACCGAGCCGGCGGGCGCCTTTTCGCCGATGCGCCTCCCCAAGGCGAAGGTCTCTTCGCCGCTGCGCGACAGTACTGTTTTCAGAATCTTCCCCACGATGGCGGCGCGTTTTCCCCTCAGGCGAGGGGCGATGAGCCGCGCGCTCGCCCGTAAGTATAGCGCCTCGGGCGGCCCTTAGGCCAGCACCAAGCGGAATCCCTTTTATTGCCCGGCAAATTGGTCGATAATATATGGAAACCGGGATACAGCGGCATCGCCGGAGAATCGGCCGCGCTGGCTCGATCGCCTATGGAGGAATTGCGATGACAAAAAGAGGGCTGTGGTTCGAGGCTTCGGACGGCAAGAAGATCGCCTACCAAACCGTTGTGTCCGCGGTCCCTCCCAAAGGCGTCGTCCTCGTCGGCCACGGGATGAACGATTACGGGAGCCGCTTCCTCGAACTGGCCGAAAAGCTCGCCTCTGTCGGCTTCGCGGTCTACCTTCCCGACCTCCGCGGCCACGGCGACACCGACGAAGGCGCGAACCGCGGCTACCTGGCCGACGCCAACGGCTTCGAGCGCGTCGTGGAGGACCTCTCTGAGCTCGGCGACTTCGCCGCCAAGGAGCGCGGCGGACTGCCCCTCTACTATTTCGGCCACTCCTTCGGCGCCCTGCTCGGCATGGCGCTCTGCGGAATCTGCGGCAAGTACCTGGACGGCGTCGTCCTCTCGGCCCCCCCAGAAAAACCCGCGCCCCTCATGGACTTCGCAGGAGGGCTCGTCGTGGCGATCGGCGCCGCGCTCAAGGGCCCCCACGCGCCGGGAAACCTGCCGCGCGGCATGACCTTCGGCGGGTACGCCAAGACCGTGCCCGACGCCAAGACCAGCTGTGACTGGCTCACCCGCAACAGCGCCGTCGTCCAGGCCTACCTCGCCGACCCCAAGTGCAACTTCACCTGCAGCTACGGCTTCTACGGCGACCTCATCCATGGCGTGCGCAAGGTCTACGCCGAGGGCTTCCTCGAAAGCATACCCACCAGCCTGCCGATCTATCTCTTCTGCGGGTCGCGGGACCCCGTCATCGGCATGCGCAAGGGCTTCGACGCGCTTGCCTCCACCTTCAAGGCGCTCGGCCTCGTCGACTTCGAGTCGAAATGCTACGAGGGCGGCCGCCACGAGAGCATCAACGAGCTGAACAAGGAAGAGGTCCTCTCCGACGTCGCCGACTGGTTTTCTCGCCATCTTGCATAAGAGCGCGCGTTGACTGCATAATCCGGTGGCCGTGCGCGGCGGTTCCGTGGGGGAACCTCTATGTTTCGCAGTCGCAAGCGAGTGAGGCTTCTTAGTGTTCGTCCGTTACCGTAGAGACAAGAAAGGAAAACTCGTCGAACAGGCGCTGATCTATACGGAGAAGGAGCATGGCATCTCGCGGGCCATGATAGCCCCGGACGCGGCGAGGATCATCGAGCGGCTGAAAGGCGCGGGCCACCAAGCCTACATAGTCGGCGGAGCGGTGCGCGATCTCCTCCAGGGCGCCACTCCCAAGGATTTCGACCTCGTCACCGACGCCCTCCCCACGAAGATAAAGAAGCTTTTCCGCAACGCGCGCATCATAGGCAAGCGCTTCCGCCTCGTCCACATCATGGCGGGCGGCACGATCTACGAGGTGAGCACCTTCCGCTCCAACAAGTTCGGATCGGTCGGCAACGAGTTCGGCACCATGGACGAGGATGTCCAGCGCAGGGACTTCACCTTCAACGCCCTCTACTACGACCCCACGGACGGCAGCCTCGTCGACTTCGTCGGCGGCTTCAAGGACATCAAGGCCAAGCGCATCAAGCCGATCATCCCCCTGGACCGGATTTTCGTCGAGGACCCCGTCCGCATCGTCCGCGGCGTCAAGTATGGCGCCACCGCAGGCTTCACCGTGCCCTTCCTGCTGAGGCGCGCCATCAAGCGCGACTCGAAGCTCCTGGCCGAGGTCAGCTCCTCGCGAATGACCGAGGAATTCTTCAAAATCCTCGCCTCGGGCAAGGCTGAACCGATCCTGCGCTGCCTCTGCGACTACCGCCTCCTTGAGTATTTCGTCCCCCAGGTATGGGCGCGTATCCAGAGCGACCTGGGATATTCCAAAGCCCTCTTCGCCGATCTCAAGGAACTCGACGCCCTGAAGATGGAGGTGAGCGACGTCGACCTCCAGGAGGCCGGCGAGGATTCGCCCGAGGGCGGCAAGGGCAAGCAGAAGCTCTCCGTCGTCCTTTCCTACTTCATACGATCCTGGATCCAGCAGGAGGAAGCCGAGGCGGGCGACAACGGCGAAACCTTCCGCCAGGCCCTCGCTTCGGCGCGTTCCTTCATCCAGCCTATGAATCCGCCGCGCGTGGAGCTGGAAGCGGCGGTCTTCATGATCGTCCGCGCCACGAGCCAGTCCCCGCTCCAGAAACCGCACCGGACGAGGCGGCGCAGGCGGTCGGCGGGCAAGAAGCCGGGCGCCGAGGCGGCCCCTTCGCCCTCCAGCAATACTTGACAAGCCCGCCCGCATTTTTCACTATAGGGGCGTGAACCCGGAAAAGCTCTCCATGCTCTCCGACAAGGAACTCCTCCTTCTCGCGGAACGTATCGGCATATACATTCCCGAAGGTCTGGACCGCGTCTTCATCGTCGAGGAGATAATCTCCGCGCTCGAGGACGAGGACAAGGATCGCGTGTTCAGCCACGACGGCACGGGACACGTCGAGGAAAAGAAGCTCTCCGGCGGCACCTTCGTGCCCCGTCCCGCCACGGAACGCGCCTCTATCCCTGAGCGCTACAACGAGACCATGATCCGCGCCCTGCCGCGCGACCCTTCCTGGATCTACGCCTATTGGGACATCGCCGAGCAGAAGCGCTCCCCCCTCCTCGAGGAGGATTCGGAAGCGGGGCTCTTCCTCCGCGTGAGCGAGCTCGACCCGCAGAGCGAGCACAAGAAGGATTTCTTCGACATCGGCATCTCGCTCGACGATTGGAAGTGGTACATCAACGTTCCGCAGCCGGGCTCCACCTACAGGGTCGACCTCTGCGTCCATAAAGGCGACAAGATCAAGGCGCTGGCGCGGTCCAACGAGGTGCGGATGCCCGTGTACTATATGCGCCGGGCGCAGCTTCCCCAGATCACGAAAAGCCTGCTGATTCTCTCCGGCATCGAGGGCCTGCACCTCACCGAGCCCCGCGAGGAGAATCCCAACCGAATCCTCGCGGCGGACGGAGAATAA
>JAJTBU010000140.1 GCA_021286735.1 bacterium | reverse complement strand
GAAGGGCCGCCCTCGCGGCGGCCTTTTTCTTTGATCAGGGGGCTCAATGTCGGTGATAGCGCGGGTTTCGATAGTCCTGTTCGAGCTTCCCCTCAAGAAGTCCGTGAGCGACGCGAAGGTGCTGACCGGAAGGCAGCGCCCGCTCGGCTCGGTTTCAGTCCTGGCGGCGACGATAGCCGACTCCGAGGGGAACGAGGGTCTGGGATTCAGCTATTGCCTGCGGGCGGGCGCGCAGGGGATGTACGCCCACGCGCGCGAGCTCGCGCCGGAGCTCATCGGGGAGGATCCCGCCGACATAGCCCGCATTTGGAACAAGCTCGTCTGGATGGGGGCCTCCGTGGGGCGCTCGGGCACTGCGGTGCAGGCGATAGCGGCCTTCGACACGGCGCTCTGGGATTTGAAGGCGCGCCGGGCGGGCCTGCCTCTGTCCAAGCTCCTGGGCGCGTTCCGCGATTCCGTCCCCTGCTACAATACTTCGGGCGGCTATCTCCAGGCGCCGATCGAGGAGGTGCTGGAGAAGGCCGACCGTTCGCTCGCCTCCGGCATCGGAGGCGTCAAGATCAAGGTCGGGCAGCCCGACCGCGCCCTCGACCTGCGGAGGGTCGAAGCCTTGAGGGCCCACCTGGGCGATTCCGTTCCCATCATGATCGACGTCAATCAGCAGTGGGACAGGGCGACCGCCGCGCGCATGTGCGACGCCCTCGACCGCCAGGGGCTCGCCTGGATCGAGGAGCCTCTTGACGCCTACGACATCGAGGGGCACGCGCGGCTCTCGGCCTCCACGCTCACACCGATAGGCTCGGGCGAGATGCTCTCCAGCGTCGCCGAGCACGCCGCTTACATCGCGACGCGCCGCGGGTGGGCGGCATCACGCCCTTCCTGCGCGTGGCGGCCCTGGCCGATCAGGCCAACCTGGCCATCGCCCCGCATTTCGTGATGGAGATACATGTCCATCTGGCGGCCTGCCAACCTCGCGAAACCTGGGTCGAGCATTTCGAGTGGCTCGAGCCACTGTTCAACGAGCGGCTGGAGATCTCGGGCGGGCGGATGAAGGTGCCCGGCAGGCCAGGACTCGGGCTCTCCTTGAGCGAAGAGAGCGCCGGGTGGGTCGTCCAGCGATTCGAAACGGGGGCGCGCCCATGAGGGTGGCCAAGGGCGGAGCGGTTTCCCGCATTCTCGAAGGCACTCCCCTGCCGCGGATGTTCCGCGCCCGACAGGATTTTCCCGCCGAAAAAATCCCGCCGGGCGATATAGCCCGGACCGTGGCCTCCCAGATCGCCAGGCCGGAAATAACGGAACGGGTTCGGCCCGGAATGCGGATCGCGGTGACCGCGGGCTCCCGCGGCGTCGCGAACGTCGCCCTCATCACCCGCGCGATCGTGGACGAGCTCCGCGCGAGGGGCGCCGAGCCCTTCATCCTGCCCTCGATGGGGAGCCACGGCGGGGCGACCGCCGAAGGCCAGAGGGAGGTGCTCGCCGGCTACGGCATCACGGAAGACTCCATGGGCTGCCCCATCGACGCGCGGATGGAGACGGAGCAGATAGGCGTCTCCGCCCTGGGCAGGCCCGTGTTCTGCGCGAAAAGCGCGCTCGGGGCCGACGGGATAGTCGTCTCGTGCAGGGTGAAGCCGCACAACGCCTTCAGGGGAGTCTACGAGAGCGGGATATTGAAGATGATGGTCGTGGGCATGGGAAAGCGCGAGGGCGCCGAGAGCCTGCATCGCGACGGCATGGGCAGGATGGCCGAAAACCTCCCCGCGAGCGCCCGCGTGGTCTTCGGCAGGGCGCCCGTGCTCTTCGCCCTGCCCTGCGTCGAGAACGCCTACGACCAGACCATGCTCATCGAGGCCGTCCCCGCGGAACGAATTTTCGACCGCGAGCCGGAGCTGCTGCGCATCGCCTTCGCGAACATGCCCAGCATCCTGGTAGAGGAGGCCGATGTCCTCATCGTGGACGAGATCGGGAAAAATTATTCGGGCACGGGCGTCGATCCCAACATCGCGGGAACCTTCTCCACCGAGTTCGCCTCCGGCGGGCTCAAGGTCCAGCGCACCTGCATGCTGAGGCTCTCCCCCGAGTCGCACGGCAACGGCCTCGGGACGGGGCTCGCGAACGTCATCACCAAGCGGCTCTACGACGATTTGGACGGCGAGATGATGTATCCCAACTGCCTGACGAGCACGGTGCTCAA
Source organism: bacterium (assembly GCA_021286735.1). Lineage (GTDB taxonomy): Bacteria > Spirochaetota > Spirochaetia > Treponematales > Rectinemataceae > JAJTBU01. Next base: position 4,247 of record JAJTBU010000140.1, on the reverse strand, counting down.
GTCGGCCATGATCCCCATGGTGGTCGCCGACGACCGGGAGGCGATCCAGGCCTGCCTGAAGACGCTGAACGGCGCGGCGCCGGATTCGGCCCGCGTGGTGCGCATCGCGAACAGCCTCCATGTGGGCGAAATCATGCTCTCCGAGGCGTATTACGGCGATGTCGTTCTGGGGCGCTGGGAAGGGCTCCGCGCGCTCGGCGAGCCCGCTCCCCTGGAGTTCGACGAATCGGGAAATCTCGCGGACGGGTTCGCGCAGGGAGAGGATGGGCGCCGATGACTTCTGAAAACATGGATTTCGATGTCGCTATCATCGGTGCCGGCGTGGTGGGCTGCGCGATAGCCCGCGAGATGCGGCGCCGGGACCTGCGCGTCGCGGTGCTCGAGAGGGAACTCGATGTGGGCCGGGGGAATTCATCCCGCAACTCCGGGGTGCTCCACGGCGGCTTCACCTACAAGCCGGGGTCCCTGCGCGCCCGCATCTGCATCGAAGGCAACCACGGGTTCGACGCGGTCGCCGAGGAGCTCGGCGTGCCCTTCAGGCGCACCGGCAAGGTGGTGGTGGGCTTCTCCGAGGACGACATGAGGAGCCTCGAGCGCTTCAAGGCGGTTGGCGAGGCGAACGGGGCCCGCGGCCTCGCGATCGTGGACGGGGCTCGGCTCCGCGAGCTCGATCCGAGCGCCCGGGGGGAGTTCGCCCTCCATTCGCCCGACTCCGGCATCCTCGACCCCATGGCCTACACCCTCGCGCTGGCGAAGAACGCGGCGCTGAACGGCGCCGAGTTCTTTTTCGACCGCGAAGTGTTCGGCGCCGTCCGGCGCGGCGAGCTCTGGGAGCTTTTCGCGCGGACGGGGGCCGGCGCCCGGGACGCCGAAATTTTCCGGACCAGATGGGTCGTCAACGCCTCCGGACTCGGCGCCGCGAAAATCTCGGCCATGCTCGGCATCCCGGGCTACACGATCCGCGGCTTCAAGGGTGAGTACTTCGTCCTGGACAAGAAGGCGGGCGCGGCCTTGCGCATGCCGGTCTATCCCGCCCCCGACCAGAAGGGAGGCTTCGCAACCCACGCGACGCCCACCGTCGACGGCAACGTCCTCATCGGTCCCGATTCCTACATCGTCGAGGACTTCTCCGATTTCTCCACGACGAGCGCGCGGATGGCCGGCCTCGTGCGCGACGGCCTCAAGATGTTCGACGAGGTGAAACCCGAGCACTACATCCGCAACTTCGCCGGGATCCGCGCCAAACGGGTGGACCCTGCGACGGGCGAGGTGCTGGACTTCGTCTGCGAGGCACCGGAACATGCTCCGGGGGTCATCAATCTAGTCGGAATCGAGTCGCCGGGGCTCACCGGAGCTTTGCCGCTCGCGCGCCGCGCCTGCGCCCTCCTCGCCGGGCGCGAGGATACGAGGCCGAACGCGTCCTTCGATCCGAGGCTGCGCGGAAGCGACAGGATCGCGGGCACGCGCTTCGCGGCGGCCGACGACGCCGGGCGCTCGGCCATGATCGCCCGCGATCCGGATCACGGCGAGATCGTGTGCCGCTGCGAGAACGTGACCAAGGCCGAAGTGCTCGCCGCGATCCGCGGCCCCCTGGGGGCGAGAACCGTCGACGGAGTAAAGACGCGCACAAGGGCCACCATGGGGCGATGCCAGGGAGGCTACTGCCAGACGCGCATCGCGGATATCCTCGCCCGGGAGCTCGGCTTGGAGCCTTCTGAAGTATTGCTTGGCAAAAAGGGATCGAACCTCTTCGTCGGGAGCGTGCGCCCATGAAATCGGAAAAGAAAGCGGTCGTGGTGATCGGCGCCGGGCCGGCCGGCCTCGCCGCCGCCGTGGCCCTGAAGAAGCTGGGCGTCGAGGACCTCGTCGTGCTAGAGCGCGAAGACGCTCCCGGCGGGATCCTACGGCAGTGCATCCACGACGGATTCGGGCTCACGCGGTTCGGCGAGTCCCTGAGCGGCCCCGAGTACGCCGGGCGCTTCGTCGACGAGGCGGCCAAGCTCGGCGTGGACTTCAGGACCGGCGCCTCGGTGATCGGCCTCGACGCGGGGCGGCGCGTCACCGTCGCGACGAGGGAAGGCCTCGTCACCTACGAGGCCGAGGCCGTGATCCTCGCCATGGGCTGCCGCGAGCGCACCCGCGGGGCCCTGGCCATCCCCGGCTCCCGCCCCTCCGGCGTCTACACCGCCGGCGTCGCCCAAGCCTACATGAACCTTCACAACAGGATGGTCGGCCGCCGGGCCGTCATCCTCGGTTCGGGCGACATCGGCATGATCATGGCGCGCAGGCTCACCTTGGAGGGAGCGGCGGTGGAGGGCGTCTACGAGATCCTGCCCCACGCCAGCGGGCTGCCCCGCAACGTGGCCCAGTGCCTGGACGACTTCGGAATCCCCCTCCGCCTCAGCCATACGGTGGTCGACCTGCGCGGCTCGTCGCGGCTCGAATCCGTCACCGTCGCCCGCGTCGACGAGAACCTCATCCCCATTCCCGGAACCGGACGCGAAATCCCCTGCGACACCCTCATCCTCTCGGTGGGGCTCATCCCCGAAAACGAGCTGTCGCTCCAGGCTGGCGTCGCGCTCCATCCGCGCACCCGCGGCCCCCTGGTGGACGAATTCTTCAGGACCAGCGTCGAGGGGATCTTCGCCGCGGGGAACGTGCTCCAGGTGCACGACCTCGTCGATTTCGTCTCCCTGGAGGCCGAAAACCTCGCAAGAGCGGTGGCCCGGCATCTCGCGGGGAGCCTCCCCGCCGGAGGCGGCATCGAAGTGAGGGCGGGGGAGGGCGTCGGCTACGTCCTGCCCGCGAGGGTCGGGGGAAAAGAAGATTTCACGCTGAGCCTCAGGGCCAGGCGGCCCGATCGCGACGTCGCCTTGCGCATCTCGCATGGGGAGAGGATCATCAAGACTATCAAGTTCCGGCGGGTCCTGCCCGCCGAAATGCTCCGCGTGCAGGTGCGGGCCGCCGACCTCGCGCCGTCCGCCGCCGGCTCCGAATCGCGCCGTCCGGAACCTCTGGAGGTGAGTCTCACATGCTGAGGGAGTTTACCTGCCTCGTCTGCCCGCGCGGCTGCGTCCTCGAGGCTGACCCCGAAAAGTCGGGGGACGGTCGCGTGAAGGGTGCGGCCTGCCCAAAAGGCCTGCTCTATGCCACCCAGGAGCTGGACGATCCCCGCCGCACCTTCTCGACCTCCGTGCGCGTCCTCGCCGGCGAGTCCCCGCTCGTGCCGGTGCGTCTGACCAAGCCCATCCCTCGAGCGGCTATCGGCGAGGCCCTCGCCCTCATCCACGCCATAACGCTGACGGCTCCCGTCCAGGCGGGGCAGGTGCTCCTGTCCGATATCCTGGGTCTCGGCAGCGAGGCGATAGCGGTCCGGAGCGTAGAGGCGGGGGAAAGGACGGCCGAGAGCCTATGAAAACCATTTTCCGCATCGGGGCGATCATGCTCGCCCTCCTCCATGTCTCGGGCGTGTTCCTGCCCCGGGCTCCCGTCTTCCCCATGTTCCTGGCATCGCTCGCGATGCTCATCCCGGGCCTTTTCCTCATGTCGAAAAGCTTCAGGAAAGCCGCGTACGTCTTTCTCGCCATGGGAGTCGGCATCCTCATCTGGACCCGCCAGCCCTTCGGGGTCTGGATGAGTTCCTTCTCCGGAATGACCAACACCGTCGCCATCATGGTGGCCCTCCAGCTCTTCTCGATTCCCGTGACCGCCGGAAGATACGATCGCGCCATTGATTCCTGGGCGGCGCGCCATATCAAGAGCAGGCGGGCGCTTTTCGTCTTCTCCACCTTCGTGCCCCACGTGTTCGCCAGTTTCCTGATGCTCGGGGCCATCCCCGTCTCCATGGCCCTCCTCGGGCCCGCCATAGAAGCCCGGGTCGACAATCACAAGCGGTTCCTCTCGGCCGCCATGACCAGGGGCTACGTGCTGGCGGCCATCTGGGCGCCGGGCGCCATCAACCTCTATCTCGTCGTCCAGGCTACGGGAGTGGCCTGGTCGAAGATCCTCCTGCCGGGCTTCCTTCTCGCCCTCTGCGGACTTGGCGCGTCGGTTCTCCTGGAATCGGGCAAGGACGGCGCGATCGGCGAGAGTTCCGGACTGTCCGGAGCTTCCCGGACGGAGAAGCCCGCGCTCAGCCCCTCCCTCTCGGCCAAGGACGAGAACAAGGCGGTTCGCAGGATATTCTATGTCGCGCTGGGGATCGTCCTAGGAGTCCTGGCGCTCGAAGCGCTCAAGGGCGGAGTCGG
>JAJTBU010000139.1 GCA_021286735.1 bacterium | reverse complement strand
CGCCGGCTCGATCGACGAGCTGGCCGAGTCCATCCGGAAGCATGGCCTCCTGCAGCCGATCATCGCCGAGCCCGCGGGCGAGAACGAATACGTGATCATCGCCGGAGAGCGCCGCTTCCGGGCGGCGGGCGTGGCCGGCCTGGAGGAAGTGCCCGTCATCGTCAGGACGGTCTCCTCCGAGAAGCGGCTCCAGCTTTCCCTGATCGAGAACATACAGCGCGAGGACCTCAACCCGATGGAGGAGGCGCGCGCCTACCACAGCCTGATGGAGCTCGCCGGCTACACGCAGGAGCAGGTGGCCGAGGCGGTCGGCAAGAACCGCAGCACCGTGGCCAACGCATTGCGCCTCCTCAGGCTGCCCGAGGACATGCAGGTGGCGGTGCGCGACGGCTCCATATCCGCCGGCCACGCCAGGAGCCTCCTCGCCCTGGCGGACGGCGCGGCCCGCGAGGCCCTCTTCCGGCGCATCGTCGCCGAGGGGCTCTCCGTGCGCCAGGCCGAGCTGGCCGTTCAGGAATCGACGGGAAGCCTTCCCGGCAGGAAGGCCGCCAAGAGCCGGGCGCGGGACAGGGCCGCGGAGCGCGGCGACGATCTCGAACCCGACCTGAAGGCTCTGCAGGAACTCTTCATCGAGCGCTTCGGCACCAAGGTAGAGATCCGCGGCGACATGAACGGCGGCTCCATCCAGATAGAATACTACTCGGCCGACGATCTCCAGCGCATTCTCGACACGGTCAGCGTGAACGTCTAGGGCGTGATGACCTTGCGGTCAGGAGGTGGGCACTGAGAACCGAGGGCAGGCACGAGACATCGTCCTGGCAGGCGGCGCTCGAGAGAAAATCGGACCAGCATCGCCGCCAGTTCCTGCGCGCCAGCTTCCTCGTCGCCATGATCCTTCCCGCGGCGATCATGGTCTACTCGATCGCCTTCGATGAAACCTGGAACTTCCCGCCCCTGATCGCGGTGGAAGCCTTGCTCGTCGCGGGGTTCTTCGTCTCCAAGCGGCTCTCGCACCGCGGCTTCGATATCCTCATCCACACGCTCCTCGTGCTTACCCCTCTAGCCTACGCCTGGGGGGCTTTCGCGCCGGGCAACCACCAGACCTACGTGGTGGTGCTCCTGTGCATACCGCCCTTTTTCGACAATCTCGCCCCGCGGCGCACCTATTGGGCGTGGTTTTCCTACGCCCTCGCGGTCGTCACCTTAGTCCTCTGCTCGTCGCTTTTCGGCTATCCCTCGGCCTGGGAATACGACTTCACCATCGCGATCGCGCTGATGCTCCATATGGCTTTCTTGATCCTCTGGGCGCTGCGCTATGTCACCCGGCGCCAGATCGAGCGCTATATGGTCGAGTTCGCGGATGGCGCCGTAAAGGACAAGCTGACCAGATTGCCCACGCTCGTCGCCTTCAGGGACAGCTTCGGCGGGGGGCGCCGCCTCCTGGTCTGCCTGATCGCCGTCAGCAACTTCAGGGAGCTGTCGACGCTGTTTGGGTATTCCCTTTCGACCGAGGTGCTCCTGATCGCCGCCACCCGCCTCCGCGAGACCGAGGCCCAGCTCGGCGGGAGCGCGTTCAGTCTGCGGGGCCACGATTTCGGCTATGTCAGGGAGCTGGCCGAGGACGAATCGGCGCCCGATATCGTGGCAGCCATCCAGCGCTTCGTCGCGGGTCCCATGGCCTTCCAGGGCAAGACGATAGAGCTCAACTACCGCATCGGCTATACGGTCAACGAGGACGGAAATCCCGAAAAGTCCCTGGACGAGGCCGAGGAAGCCTTCGATTTTGCGCTCCGCCGCGGCTTCGACATCGCCGCGTATTCCGGCTCTTGGAAAGGCGTGACCGAGGCCGAGGCGGCGGTCGCCGACCTGATGACCCTTTCGCGCAACCTTTCGGAGAACACGCTCACGGTCTTCTACCAGCCGGTGATCGCGCTCTCCTCGGGCAGGACCTCCTGGAACGAGGCCCTCGCGCGCTTCAAGGGCAGGGGCGACTACTTCGAGGAGACTTCGCGTTTCATGGAGCTGGCCTCCACGACCGGCCACTGGAGCGCGATCGAGGACTTCATGTTCGCCCACGCGGCCGATCGGGCCTGCGGACGTGGCGGACCGGTATCGATCAACGTCGGTCTCCGCGACCTCGAGCGCGCGGATTTCCTCCTCGCGATCGAAGACGCGGCGGGCAGGGCGAAGGCCGCCGGCTCAGCCATCATCCTCGAGATACTCGAGAGCGACATCGGCTCCTTGGAGAACGGCCGTCTCCAATTGCTGAAACGGCTGCGCCAGGCCGGCTGCCTGATCGCCATCGACGACTTCGGCACGGGGTATTCCAACTACTCCCGCCTTCTCACCATGCCGGTGGACATCATCAAGTTCGACAAATCCCTGATCTACAGCGCGCGCAAGAGCAAGCCGGAGGCGACCCTGATACGCGGACTCCTGCGTTTCTGCTATGATATCGGGGCGCTCACCGTCGCCGAGGGCATAGAGACGAAGGATTTGGCGGAATTCGCGCTTTCGCTCGGCTTCGATTTCGGGCAGGGCTACTTCTGGTCGCGCCCGGTGCCCGAGGACAGGGCGGTAAAGGCTGAGCGGACTCCGCTCCTCGCCTCGCGCATAACCGACTTCGGCCAGTGAGCCGAATTCTATCGCCCTATGATTTCCCCAGGAGGACAACGGCATGCAAGACGATAATCGCCGCAAAGCCAATAAATCCCGCGCGCCGCGCCGCGCCGCGATCGCCATTATGCTCGCCGCGCTCGCTGCCTGGATGCCCGCGGCCGCCCAGTCGGGGCCGCAGAACGCCGCCCAGTCCGAGGCCCTGGCCGCCAAGGACGGCACGGTCACACGCTTCCAGGGCTGGGAGGTCCGCTACGGCGTCGCGGGCGGGGAGTCCGCGCTCGCCGGCCTGGCGGGCCAGGCCGGCAAGGCCGAATCCTACGCGATCGAACTCTTCAAATCCAAGGACCCTGCCACGGGCGACGCGCTCGCCCTGGGCGTGGGCGAGGCTCATGGGCTCTTCGCCGTGCCCCTGGAGGCGGCCGCGGCCACCGTCGTCGATTACCCCAACCTGAAGGCCATCTCGCCCCGCGTGCGCGAGGTGAGGATTCTCGATTCCTCGGCCTTCCGCTGGAAGGTCTACGAGGATATCGGCATCAGTTTCATGGGCATCTCGATCGGCTACAAGCTCGACGCCGAGACCTTCCGCGACGAGCTGCCCGACGGGGCGATCGGCATACGCTGCCGCCTGGCGAAGAGCCATGATGGAAAGCTCTACACCTCCGATTCCTCCTGGTATTTCCGCAAGGTCGAGATCGGGGGAGCGACCTACACCTACATCAGGACCTGGTCCACCTCGGGGCTGCGCAACCCGGGGCCGGGCGTGGCCGGCATCATGAAGCTCTTCACCGCGGGCGAGCTGCGCGACCAGGTGGCGGCGGTGGCCAAGGTCGCCGCCAAGCGATAGGCGGGGGCCGGAGAGCCCACGCGGCGCCTCCCTCCAGGCGGCGGGACGGCGCGCCTTGACGCTTTCCGCCTGAATATATATGCTTTTATCCAGTAACTATCGATTTTATGGAAGGAGAAATACCATGAGCGTTATCGAATACGTCGAGGCTCGCGAGATCCTGGATTCCCGCGGCAATCCCACCGTCGAAGTCGACGTCGTCCTCGAGGACGGCACCCTGGGCCGCGCCGCCGTTCCGTCGGGCGCCTCCACCGGCGAGTACGAGGCCGTCGAGCTCCGCGACGGCGACAAGAAGCGCTATCTCGGCAAGGGCGTCCTGACCGCCGTCGAGAACGTGAACACCGCCATCGCCGGCGAGATCTGCGGCCTGGACAGCCTCGAGCAGGTCGACATCGACCGCACCCTGATCGAGCTGGACGGCACCGAGAACAAGGGCAAGCTGGGCGCCAACGCCATCCTCGGCGTCTCCATGGCCGTCGCCCGCGCCGCCGCCGACTACGTCGGCCTTCCCCTCTACAAGTACCTGGGCGGTGCCCACACCACCCTCCTCCCCGTGCCCATGTCGAACATCATCAACGGCGGCAAGCACGCCGACAACAAGATCGACTTCCAGGAGTTCATGATCATGCCCCTTGGCGCCGAATCCTTCCGCGAGGCCGTGCGCATGAACGCCGAGGTCTTCCACAACCTCAAGAGCCTCCTCAAGGCCGCCGGCCACAACACCTCCGTGGGCGACGAGGGCGGCTTCGCCCCCAACCTGGACAACGAGGAAGCCCTGCAGTTCATCATGAAGGCCATCGAGAAGGCCGGCTACAAGCCCGGCGAGCAGATCTCCATCGCCCTCGACTGCGCCTCCTCCGAGCTCTTCGACGAGGGCGGCCGCAAGGGCTACAAGTTCTGGAAGTCCAACCCCGACAAGCTCTTCTCCGCCGAGGAAATGATCGAGCTCTACACCAAGTGGGTGAACAAGTACCCCATCGTCTCCATCGAGGACGGCCTGGACCAGAACGACTGGGAAGGCTACGTCAAGCTCACCAAGGCGCTGGGTGGCAAGATCCAGATCATGGGCGACGACTTCTTCGTCACCAACACCAAGCGCCTTGAGAAGGGCATCAAGATGGGCGCCTGCAACTCCATCCTGATCAAGCTGAACCAGATCGGCACCGTGACCGAGACCCTCGAGGCCATCAACATGGCCAAGCGCGCCGGCTACACCGCCGTCGTCTCCCACCGCTCGGGCGAGACCGAGGACTCCTTCATCGCCGACCTCACCGTCGCCTGCGAGACCGGTCAGATCAAGACCGGCTCCATGTCGCGCACGGACCGCATCTGCAAGTACAACCAGCTGATGCGCATCGAGGACGAGATGGAAGGCTTCGCCGAGTACGCCGGCAGGAAGGCGTTCTACAACGTCCGCGGGTGATTGGATAGGACGGGATAACGGGATTTCAGGATTTACAGGATCTGAGAATCGGGGCCGCCTCCTTCCGGGGGGCGGCTTTTTTTACTTTTGGGGAGGCACCGCCGCCGAGGACAAAAAACAGCCCCCTCTTTCGAGGGGGCAAAACAGGGAGGCGTCTTTCGACTGTGGGTCATTTCGTCACGGTTACGCTCACCGCTTCATTTCCGCCGTTGGCAGTCTGGCTGTAGCCGATGACGACTTTTGTTCCTTTCGTCAGCGCGGAAAGTTTCACGCTCTTGCCCTTCGCGTCCTTGACGACGATCGCCGTGGAGACGGCAAGTGTCATTTCCTTCCCGTCTACGAGCACGACGAGCTGTTCGCCCGTCTTTTTCGCCGTGGAGGCGGCGACAATCTTCTGGACGACGCCGGTCACGCTAAGTATGGCGGCGCTGGGGGCCACGGTCGTGGTGGTCGCCTTCGGCACCGTGGTCGTCGTAGGACTGTTGGCGCAGAACGCTGTTCCCGCGATGACGACAGAAATGGCGAGGGCGATGATTACCTTTTTCATGTTCAATACTCCTTTCCCGGCTTGGTGCCTTGGATTTCAGGCTTCATGATACGCGGCCAAGATTGGAGGAAATCCAGAATAAAGTTAAAAAGCTCTAATGTTGGGACTTTTCTCGCCCGTCCGCCCGAGGGAAGCGGAACGTGATGAGCGCGCCTCCGCCGGAAGCGTTGGCGGCAGTGATGTCGCCTCCTTCGAGCCGTGCGATCGAGCGGGCTATGCTGAGCCCAATTCCGAAGCCGTCGCCGCGCGCCGTCGAGCCGCGATAGAAGCGCTCGAACACGCGGTCCAGCTCGGCTTCGGGAATGCCGGGGCCGTGGTCGCGGATTGAGATGCAGACTTGTCTGTCATTTTCGCCTGCGGATATCTCTACGGTCTCTCCCCCGACCGAATGCGCCACCGCGTTCTCCACGACGGCGGCAAGCGCGCGGATCGTCTTGTCGCGGTCTATCGTCAGCTCCGCCTCGGTGCGGCAGTCGATCGCGAGCGCGCAGTCGAGCGCCTCTGCCATCGCCCGGAATTCCTCTTCGGCCGAGTTCAGGAAATCCTGCGCAGACATGCGCTCGCGTTTCAGCTCCACTTGCCCCGCATCGAACCGCGCGAGCACGAGCATACGGTTCACGAGCTTCACCATCCTGTCCACTTCCTCCAAGTTGCTCTCTAGGACCTGCTCGTACTCGTCCCTCGATCGGACGCGGTTCAGCGTGGTCTCGAGGTCGCCCTTGAGCACTGCGAGCGGGGTTTTGAGCTGGTGTGCCACGTCGTTGAAGAAGCGACTCTGCGCCTTGAAGGACTCGTCCACCCGCTCCATCATCGAGTTGAACGATATTGCGAGGTCGCGCAATTCTTTTCCTGAGTCCGGGATATCCAGCGTTGCGAGAAGATCGCGGTCGCTCGCGCCGTGAATGGTTTCGATCATGCGCTGGATGGGCATCAGGGCTGAGCGCGTGAGGTAGTATATGATTATCGCGGTGAGGAGGATTATGACCGGCACGAGCGCAAAAAGTGTCT
>JAJTBU010000138.1 GCA_021286735.1 bacterium | reverse complement strand
CCCTCGCGTATCTCGATCACGCGCTGGCCGAGGAGATCGGCTTCCGCCTTGCTGGGCGTCACCAGGATCGAGCAGACGCCCAGTTCGTCGCGCAAGGCGAGATACTCGCGGCGCGTGGCCTCCTTCGTCACGCGGTCCAGGGCGTTGAAGGGTTCGTCGAGGAGCAGGAGGCGCGGCTTCGTGGCGAGGGCGCGCGCGAGGGCGAGCCGCTGGCGCTCTCCCCCCGAAAGCTCGCCCGGGCGGCTGGACTTTAGCCGCGCCAGTCCGAAGCGCTCCAGGAACTCCGCCGCCCGCCGCTTTTCGCCCTGAGGGAAGAGGGCGTAATCCTGGAAAACGTACCCGATCCTCCGCTCGCGCGGCGGGAGGTCGACGCCGCGCGAGGAGGAGAAAAGGTAGCCGCCGTCCAGGATGATGTCGCCCGAATCGGGGCTGCAGAGCCCGGCGATGCAGTCGAGGATCGTCGTCTTGCCGGCCCCCGAATCGCCCCAGAGAATGGTCGTCGCGTCCGTGGCGCAGAAATCCGCCCTGAGCGAGAAGAGGGGCAGACGCTTCTCGAAGCGGGCGCGGATCATCGGCGGGCCTCCCCGCGCGTTTCGGGACTGTCCTTGCCCCGCCCTCCCCGGCGCTGGCAATAGCCGACGACCGCGATCAGCCCGAAGGCCATGACCACGGTGACGAGAAGGTAGAGGTTCGCCTCGCCCTGCCTGCCCCCCTCGACAGCGCTGTACAAAGCCAGCGGCAGGGTCTGCGTGCGACCGGGGATGTTGCCGGCGATCATCAGGGTGCCGCCGAACTCGCCCCAGGCGCGCGCGAAGGCGAGGGCGACGCCGCCCAGGATGCCCGGCGCGGCGAGGGGGAGGGTGATCGAGCGGAACACTTCGCCTTCCTTGAGGCCGAGGGTCCGGGCGGCGTTCTCGCAGCGGTGGTCCACGCCCATCAGGGCGGCCTTGCAGTTCTGGTACATGAGGGGCAGCGAGACGGTCACCGAGGCGATCACCGCCGCCGGCCAGGTGAAGACGACGCGCAGGCCGATCCCGGCGAGCGCGCTCCCGATCGGTCCCCTCGCTCCGAAGAGAAGGAGGAGGAGATAGCCGGTGATGGTCGGGGGAAAGACCATGGGGAGGAGGATGAGGGACTCCCAGAGGGCGCCGAGCCTGACGCTGCGCCGCGTGAGGAGTCGGGCGAGGCCGAGCCCCAGCGCGAGGGATATGGCCGTGGCGATCGTCGCGACCTTGAGCGAGAGGAGGATCGGCGCGAGGGGGCTCATCGCAGCCCGAACCCGGCGCGCGCGAAGGCTTCCCGGGCGATCGGTCCCTGGAGGAAGGCGACGAGCTTCGCCGCCTCGGCCTTCCGCACCGAGGCGGCCACGATCGCGACGGGGTAGAGGACGGGCGTCGCGAGGGCGCTCTCGGGGAACCGCCATAGCGTCTTGACCGGACTGCCAGCCTTCACCGAGGAGGCGTCCGTCGAAAAGACGATGCCGAGGGGCGCCGAGCCGGACTCGACGTATTGGAGGACTTGGCGCACGTTGCCGCCCAAAACCAGCTTTTTCTCGACGATACTGAACAATTCGAGGGCCTTGAGCGCCTGCGCCGCGTAGCGGCCCGCCGGCACCGAGTCCGGGTTGCCCAGGGCGAGGAGGGAAGCCGAGGCGAGAAGCGCCTTGAGCGCTCCCATGTCCGCGGGCTTCGCCTGGCCTTCCCCTCCCACAAGGACAATCCCGTTGGTGAGGAGGTCCTTCCTGCTGCCCGGCTCGAGGAGGCCGGCCTTCTGGAGGCTGTCCATGTCCTCGGTCGCCGCCGAGAAGAAGACGTCGACTGGCGCTCCCTCGGTGATCTGTTTGCGCAGGGTGCCCGAGGCGCCGAAGTTGAAGAGTATCTTGGCGCCGGCGGCGGCCTCGGCTTCGGCTTGGAGGCCGGTGAGCGCGTCGGTGAGGCTCGATGCCGCTGCGACGAGGAGTTCGTTCGGGGCGGCGGCCGCGGGAAGCGGGAGGATGAGGGCCGCCATCAGGACGGCGAGGGTGGCGAAGATCTTCATGGTTTTGCCCTTCGCGAGCGGCGGCGGACGCATTGTGCCGCACCGCATACTCACTGAGTGAGTAATACCTTGTCCGCGGCGCGGCGTCAAGGCGAATCGCGCCGCACGGGGCGCGGCCGTCGCTCGACGGGCGGCGGCACTGCGGCGGTCGGGGCGGCGACCGCGCCGCAGTTTCGCTTGACAAGCGCCGGGGCGCCCCCTACTGTCTATCCGTGGCTACCGAAGAAAATGGCGCCCCGGCGCGGCGTCCCCCCGACCTGCGTCCCGAGTTCGTGGCCTTGGGCCTGCTCGCCGAAGGGCCCGCCCACGGCTACGAGCTCTTCAGGCGTTTCAAGGTCTCCCTGGGAGGGCTGTGGCGCATCAGCGAGAGCCAGTTCTACGCCACGCTCAAACGGATCGAGGCTCGCGGCCTCGCGCATTCCGCGGGCGCGGCTCAGGCGGGCGGCGCCAACGGTCCGCGCGTCCTGTCCCTGACACCCGAAGGCCGGGCGCTCTTCGAAGCCTGGCTCGCGGAACCCACGGCGCCGAGCTCGCGGCTCATCCATCTGGAATTCTTGGCGCGGCTGCATTTTCTCGCCCGGCTCGGCCCGGAAGCGGCCGCCTCAGCCGCCGAGGCTCAGGCGCGGGCGCTCGCCGGCGACATCGCGCGGCTCGAGGCGGCCACGCCCATATCGTCCACCGCGGAACCCTGCGCCTCGGCCCAGCCCGCCGCCTCGGGCGCCGACCCGGCCACCGGCGCCCTGTCGGCCGCCTTCCGCCTGAGCCAGCTGCGCGCCGCCCTCGCCTGGATCGAGGAGTCGGTGCTCCCGGCTGTCGCCGCGGCCTTCAGCGGATCGAACCGGGCTTGAGGTTTTCCGCGTTGAGGGCGCCCATCCGCGCGCCCTCGGCGATCGCGCCGCGCAGGGTGGCGCCGTTCGCCAGGGCGAAGGCCAGACCTGCGGTGAAGGAGTCTCCCGACCCCGTCGGGTTGATAGCCTTGGCCGGCACGATCGGCTCTTCCGCCGCCAGCCCCCCCTCGTTGAACCAGATCGGCTTGCCTCCGCGCGTGATCACGAGTTCGGTGCCATGGCGCTCCTTCAGCAATGCGGCGGTGGCGCGCACGTGCTCGCGAAGCGCCTCCCCCTCGCCGGCTCCGGCGGGGGCGGGGAAGGTGCCCAGGAACTCGCTCAGGTTGGGCTTCACGACGGCCGGCCCGAAGGGCAGGCAGGCGAGGAGGTCCTTGCCTTTTATATCGAGGACGATCAGGGCGCCGCGAGCCGCCGCCTTTTCCACCATCGCGGGGATCACCTTGTCGGAGTAGCCGGTCGCCTTCGTGCCCGACACGACGAGGACGTCGAAGCCGGGAATCGTGGCGTCGAAGAGCTCCAGGAGCCTTTCCTCGGTGCCCGGCCCGATGGGCGAGGCTTCCTCGACGAGTTCGGTGGCGGTGTGGGCCGCGGCGTCGATCACGGTGGTGCAGATGCGCGCCTCCGAGCCCGAGTCGACCCAGCGGACGTCGAGTCCGTCGGCGGCGCAGAGGGAAAGGAACCATTCGCGGTTGGCCCCGCCCGCGTGGGTGAGGTGGGCCACCTCGGCGCCGCGCTGCGAGAGCACGCGCGCGACGTTGATGCCCTTTCCGGAGGCGTCGGTACGCGCTATCCGCGCGCGGTTCACGTGATCGATCGCGAGGCCGTCGAACACGAGGGTTTTCTGGATGACGGGATTGAGGCAGACGGCGAGGAATTTTTTCGGCATGCCGAGACAATAGCCGCCGCATTCCGCGCCTGTCAAGGCGAGCCCGTTCCGCGCGCCCGCGACCTCGGCTATAATGGAAGGACAGGAGTCCGCCATGGAAAATTTCGTTTCCCAGCTTCCCACCAAGATCATCTTCGGGCGCGGCACGGAGGCCGGAGTCGGCGCCGAAGCCGCCCGCTATTCCAAGAAAGCCCTCCTCCACTTCGGCGGCTCCAGCGCCGAGAAATCAGGCCTCCTGGCCCGCGTGCGCGCCTCCCTCGCCGCCGCCGGCGTCGAGTGGGTCGAGCTGGGCGGCGTCAAGCCGAACCCCGCGCTGAGCATGGTCCGCAGGGGCATCGCCCTCGCCAGGGCGGAGAATGTCGGCATCGTCCTCGCGGTGGGCGGCGGCTCCGTCATCGACTCGGCCAAGGCCATCGCCGTGGGCACCCTGGCCGGCCGCGACATCTGGGACTTTTACTCGGGCGCCGCCCCCGAACCGAAGGAAGCCCTGCCCGTCGGCACCGTCCTCACCATCCCGGCCGCCGGCAGCGAGTCCTCGGGCGGCTCCGTCCTCACCAACGAGGAGGGCGCCCTGAAGCGGGCCCTCAACGCGGACTGCATCGTCCCCCGCTTCTCGATCCTCAACCCCGAGCTCGCCATGACCCTGCCCGCCGGCCAGATCGCGAACGGCGCGGCCGACATCATGGCCCACCTCTTCGAGCGCTACTTCACGAACGTCGGGCACGTCGATTTCTCCGACCGCCTCATCGAGGCGACCCTCCGCGCGGTGATCGCGGTCGCGCCGCGCATCCTCGCGGATAAAACCGACTACGACGCCTGGGCCGAACTGATGTGGGCCGGCTGCCTGGCGCACAACAACCTCCTCGACCGCGGGCGGATCGGCGACTGGGCCTCCCACATGATCGAGCACGAGCTGTCGGGCATCTACGACGTCGCCCACGGCGCCGGCCTCGCCGTCATCTTTCCCGCCTGGATGAAGTACACGCTCTCCCACGACACCGCACGCTTCGCCCAGCTCGCCGTGAGAGTCTGGGGCGTCGAGCCCGGCTACTTCGACCAGGAGGCGGTCGCCCGCGAGGGCATCGCGCGCCTCGAGGCTTTCTGGAAAGGGCTCGGGCTGCAGGTCCGCCTCTCCGGCCTCGGTTTCGGCCTGGACCGCGCCGCCGAAATGGCGCGCAAGTGCACCGAGGGCGACGCCTTCACCACGGGCCAATTCGTCAAGCTGACCTCGGCCGACATCGAGAGGATCTACAGGCTCGCCGAATGAGCGGCTAGCCGCCCCGGCGCGCAGCCTCCTCGCGAAGCGAAAAAAGGCCGCCCTTCGTGGGCGGCCTTTCTATCGCATGAATACTGTTCAGTATCGCGAAAGTTTTACTTGTACAACGGCCCCAGCGCCGCGCAGGCGCGGTAGTCGGAGCCCTCGGCATCCATCCCGAAGGCGCGCCAGTAGCTCGGCCTGAAGATCTCGTCGGCCGGCACGTTGTGCATGGCCACGGGGATCCGCAGCATCGAGGCCAGGGTGACGAGGTCGGCGCCGATGTGTCCGTAGGAGATCGCGCCATGGTTGGCGCCCCAGTTGGCCATCACCGAGTACACGTCCTTGAAGGCGCCCTCGCCGGTCGTCCTGGGCACGAACCAGGTGGTCGGCCAGGTCGGGTCGGTGCGGAGGTCGAGCTTGTCGTGGACGTTGCCCGGCAGGGTGGCGGTCCAGCCCTCGGCGATCTGGAGCATGGGTCCCAGGCCCTTCACCAGGTTGACGCGCATCATCGTGACGGGCATGCCGCCCTCGGTCAGGAAGTCCGAGGAATAGCCGCCGCCGCGGAAGTAGCCCAGGGAGGCGTAGCGCCAGCTCGTGGCGTCCAGGCAGGCCACGGCGTCCTTTTCGGTCACGTCCCACCACTGCTTCATCGTCGGCTTGCCGTCGGCGTCGCGCTGGGCGCCGGTGCCGTCCATGGTGGTGGCGCCGGAGTTGATCAGGTGGATGAAGCCGTCCTTGGCCACGCCCGCGGGCTTCCAGCCGGTGACGCGCTCGACCGCCTCGGGGCTCCAATAGGTGCGCACGTCGGAGAATATCTGCGCGCGGCCGGTGAGCAGGTGGCCGAAGAGCATGGCCACGCCGTTCAGGGAGTCGTTCTCGGTGGCGACGATGTAGGGCTCGCGGACACCGTTCCAATCGAAGCTGGAATTGAGCAGGGTCTCGAGGAAGTCTCCGTTCGGGAAATGGTCGTTCCACTGGCGCTGGCCCTGGAAGCCGCCCAGGATGGCGTTGTGGCCGAGGGCTTCCTCGTCCAGGCCCTTGCGGCTCAAGGAGGGGTTGCCGACCATCAGGTCGCGCATGATCATCGTCATCTTGACGCAGGTCTCCCAGACCTTGTCCTTCTTGGCGCGGGAGTGCTGGACCGCGGGCGGGTTGTTGTCCGGGCCCTCCTTGCAGTGTTCCTTAGTCCAGGCGAGGGCGCGCCTGTATTCGGCGTCTGAGTAGATCTTCTCCTCCAGGCGGCGGGTGATCTCGCTCATGTCCACGTACTCGTTCCTCATGCCCAGGTAGTCCTGGAAGAAGTCCGGGTCGACGGTGGAGCCGGCGATGCCCATGGAGACCGAGCCCAGGGAGAGGTAGCTCTTGCCGCGCATGGTTGCGGCGGCGACCGCGGCGCGCGCGAATCGCAGGATCTTGTCGGCGACGTCGGCGGGTATGGTGCC
>JAJTBU010000137.1 GCA_021286735.1 bacterium | reverse complement strand
CATGGCGTCGCCCAACGTCTTCAGCCTAGCCCAGGACATGGGCTTCTGGGACGGCAAATCCACCTTCCGCTTCTGGGAAGCCTACGCGCCCAAGGACAATCCCTACAACTCCAGGCGCGAGTGGCGCGTCTACTCGACCTTCGCCCCCTCCAGGAACTTCGATCCCTTCGCCCGCCGCTATCCCTTCGCCGTGACCCCCGACAAGAAGGTGAGCGTGCAGGACGTGATGGCGATCTACCGCGACCACTACGAAGGCACGCAGTTCGACCTCACCAAGGGCGTCGAGGCCGGCCCCTTCGCCAACCCGAACCGCTGGGCCACCAAGGCCGCGCCCGGCTCGGGCGGCTGGGAGCGCGCGATCTCGATGTTCCGCTGCTCCTACTGCTTCGTCTCCCAGGCCAGGAGCTGGCTGCCCGACGCCATCGGCGGCGTGCTCTGGTTCGGCGAGGACGCCCCGCACGCGACGGTGTACATGCCGATCTACGCCGGCGTCACCGCGGTGCCTAAGTCCCTCGGTATCCAGAACCGCTACGAATTCAGCCGCGACTCCGCCTGGTGGGCCTTCGACTTCGTCGAGAACTGGGCCAACCTCTCCTACTCCTACATGATCAAGGACATAAAGGCCAAGCAGGCTCAGTACGAGGGCGAGTTCTTCGCCATGCAGGGCCCCGTCGAGGCCGCCGCCGCCGCGATGTACAAGACCGATCCGGCCCTGGCCAAGTCCTTCCTGACCCGCTACTCGAACGACGCGATCAACCGCGTGGTCGGCGAGTGGTGGTCCTTCGCGGACGAGCTCGTGGCCAAGTACAACGACGGCTATCTCTGGTACAAGACCAAGGGCTACCCCGACGAGTGGCTAGCCGCGGTCAAGTACGGCGATTCCGCCAAGTTCGACAAGTACAAAGACCTCATCTACCCCGACGAGAAGTGACAGGGCTCCCGGGGGCGGCAACCGCCCCCGGGGCGACGGCCGGGCCGCGCGAGCGGCCCGGCCTCTTTCCCAGGAGGAAGACTCATCATGCGAAGCATCAGGATACTCGATAGGGCCGCGCGGGCTGGAAATCCCCCGGCGATCGCGGTCGCCCTCGCCTTTATCGCGGCCTTCGCGCTCTGTGCGGCCGCCGGCGCCCAGCAGAACGCGCTGCCCAAAGGCCTCCCCGAACTGAAGGGACCGATCCTCATCACCGCCTGCGGCCAGAGCCCCGGCGGCGTCTACGTCAAGGTCGTGTGCCGCCAGGTCAAGCTAGAGGCCGATCTCGAGGAGACGGCCACCGTCCAGACCCTTGGCGCCCGCGCCTACAAGACCCTGATCGTCATCACCGGCACCAGCCTCAAGGGCATGGGCTCGGCGGGCGTCGAACTCTCCGACGAGATCAAGCGCTGCACCGAGCTGGTCAAGAAAGCCAAGGCCTCGGGCGTCAAGGTTATCGTGGCCCAGGTCGAGGGCGCCTCGCGCCGCGTCGACGAGTCCGACGAGCAGTCGATCCGCTCGATGACCCCCCTCGCCGACCTCCTCATCACCCACAACCAGGCCAATAAGGACGGCTACTTCACCAAGACGGCGGCCGAGAAGAAGATCCCTCAGATCTTCATAGACCAGCAGCTGGACCTCGTGAAGATATTTCCCCAGATTTTCTCGAAGTAGCGCCGCGCCGCCCGGCGTGGATCGCCGGGCGATGAAAGGCAAAAGGAGGTCGCCATGCTCAACCACGCGCTGCTCGTACTGGGGGTGATGGTCGTCGTCTTCGCCGTCGCCAGCCGCCTCAAGGTGAGCGTGGAACTCTCCATGCTGCTGGCGGCCATCGCCGGAGGGCTGGCCCACGGCTCGGGCTTCTCGGCCCGCCATGTCGTCGACGGCGCCTTCACCTACTTCGACGTCACGCTGATCTTCCTCAGCGCCACCTTCTTCATGAACATCGTCAAGGAATCGGGCGGGGTGGACTACATCGTCGGCGGCATCGTCAAGCGCTTCCACGCGAACCGCTTCCTCTGCCTCCTCTTCCTCACCTTCATACTCCTGATCCCGGGCGCCCTCACGGGCTCGGGGAGCGTCACAGTCCTGGTCGTGGGCGCCCTGGCCGCCAAGGTCCTCTCGGAGATGGGCATCCCCAAGGAGAAGGTCACGGCGATCATCTTCCTCTGCGCCGCGATGAGCGCCGCCGCGCCGCCGGTGAACCTCTGGGCCATGATGGCCGCCGCCGGGTCCAACATGCCCTACGTCGGCTTCATAGGCCCCCTCGGCGCGCTCTCAGTTCTGGGCGCCCTCTTCAGCATGTTCTGGCTCGGCTGGAAAGGCAGCCCCATCGACGCCGCAAAGGTCGCCGCTTCAATCAAGGTCGACGCGAGGATGCGCGGCTGGAGGGTGGGCCTCCCCTTCGCCGTCCTGATCGCCCTCATCGCGCTGTCCAGGATTTTCCCGCACGACTTCCCGATCCTCGGCCTGCCCCTCTGCTTCATGCTCGCGGCGGCGACGGCCGCCGCCGTGAGCGCGACGAAGGTGCCCCTGCTGCGGATCGCCCGCGACACGGTGGACAGCCTCCTGCCCCTGGTCGGGATGATGATCGTCGTGGGCATCCTGGTCCAGGCGATGAGCCTGAGCGGCGTGCGCGGGCTCATCTCGCTGAGCGTCGTCACCCTGCCCCTGGCCGTGATCATCGGCGCCCTCTTCGTCATCCTGCCCCTGTCCGAGGGGCTCGTGCAGTACGCCTCGGCCCCCCTGCTCGGCGTCCCCCTCATCCTCCTCTTCAACATGAAGGGGATCGATCCGGTCGTGGCGCTCTCGGCCATGGCGGTGATGTGGCCCCTCGGCGACATCCTGCCGCCGACCCTGGTCGTCGGCCGCGCGGCGGTCATGGTCACCGGCTACGACGGCTCCTACTACAAGGGCTTCGTCAAGGCGACCCTCGTGCCGGCCCTCTTCATCCTGGCCCTCTCGACCCTCGTCGTGATCTTCAGCGGCCAGCTCACGTTCCTCAAGGCCTTGGGCTAAGGGAGGCGATGCGATGAACCAAGCGGTGATGCTGCTCTATTACGCCACGACGGCCTTTTTCGCCGCCATGATGGCGTGGAATTTCGCCCGCGCGAAGGACGCGCAGAAAGCCCTCCTCTACCTGGTCGTGCTGATGCCATTCGTCATGCGGCTCCTCAGGCTCAAGTGACGGAAGGGAGGCTCGGAATGAAGAAATCCGAACAGGGGAAAACCCTCATCGCGGCCAAGGCCGCCGGACTCGTCGCCTGGGCGGCCGTGATGGTCTTCGCGGGCGTCGCCTTCCGCCAGCACCGCGCGTGGAAGGAACCCGTCGTCCTCGGGCCGGGCGTCACGGCGGTGCGCTCGCTGCACGAGTGGTTCGCGCCCCTCAAAGGCACCGAAAACGACTGCAACGTCTATGTCCTAGACTCGGGCCTCCCCGGCTCGACCATATTGGTCCTCGGCGGCACCCACCCCGAGGAGCCGGCGACCAACCTCGCGGCCGAACTCCTGGTGGAGAACGCGAAGCCGACCTCCGGCAAGCTTCTGGTGGCCATCCACACGAACCGCAGCGCCTCCACGGTGACGCGTCCCGGCGAGGCCTACCCTCAGTTCTATTCCATCAAGACCGCCTGGGGACAGAAAAAATATCGCATGGGCGACCGCTCGGCCAATCCGCTGGACTCCTGGCCCGATCCCGAAACCTACGTCCACTACCCGAGCGGCCAGATGCTCGCCTACATGGATATCCGAAACATCAACAGGACCTGGCCGGGCAGGCCGAATGGGCTGCTCTGCGAGCGCACCTCGTACGGCTTCATGCAGATGATCAGGAAGGAGAAGGTCGACCTGGTGATCGACTACCACGAGGCAGAGCTGGAGTATCCCGTGATCGGGACCATCGTGGCCCACCAGAAGGCGCAGGAAGTGGCGGCCATGGTCTCGATGGACCTTTCGGCCAGTCAGTTCCGCATCGGCATGGAAGTGTCGCCCAGGACTCTCCACGGCCTGACGCACCGCGAGATAGGCGATTTCTCCGACGCCACCGCCCTGCTCTTCGAGTCGCCCGAGCCCTTCCTGGACCGCGTGCGCGGCGCCACGAACGAGGCGCTCCTCCTGACCGGCGTGGACGAGTTCGTGCAGCGGGCGGGAAAGGCCGGCCTGCTCTACTGGCCCATCGACGAGAAGGGCTGGCCGATCGAGGTGCGGGTGGGACGGCATATCGCGACGACATCCAAGGTGTTCGAGGTCTGGAATCTCCTCTACCCGGAGAAGCCGATCGCGGTCGACGGGCTGCCCGGCTATGGGGATCTGGCGGCCAAGGGCGTCGGCGCCTACTTCGCCGACCCGGCCTCGGTGGCCAAGGATCGCGTCGCCTTCGAGTGAGGACAGGATAACGGATTTTAAGGATCTACAGGATTCCGATGCGCGGCGCCTCTATCGCGCAACTCTAGCCTCCGCCGCCGCGCCAGCGGCTACAGCGCGGCGCAGCGGTTCTTGCCGTGGTGCTTGGCCTCGCGCAGAGCCCGTTCGGCGCGCTCGACAAAGGCCTCGGCGGCTTCCTTCCCGTCGGATTCGGCGATTCCGATGCTCAGCGTGAGTTCCCAATCCCTCGCCGTCTCGGGCCCCGCGTCGGCCCCCGCTTCCAGGTCGGGCGAAGGCATGGCGCGGACCGACTCGGCCGCGAAGCGGGTCCGGATGCGCTCGGCGACGGCGAGGGCCGACTTTGACGCGATGCCGGGCACCATCACCGCGAACTCGTCGCCGCCGAAGCGGCAGAGGACGTCGCCGTCCCTCGTAGAGCGCTTCAGCAAGTCCGCCATGCCGATGAGGACCTCGTCGCCGGCGGCGCGCCCGACCTCGTCGTTGAATCGCTTGAAGTCGTCCACGTCGAGAACCGCGACCGAGAGGGGCGAAAGCGTCTCGCGCGCCCGCGAGAGGGCTTTTTCAAGTTCGAGCATGAAATGGCGCCTGTTGTCCAACCCGGTGAGCATGTCGGTGAAGTTGAGTTCCCGGTAGCGCGCCTCGATGGCGGCGATCTTCTCCGATTCGGCGGCCAGGCCCTTGAAGCGATCGCTCAAGGCCATCGCCAGCAGGACCGACTGGGCGGCCATGCCGAAGGAAACGACGTTCACCGTGAAGAAGTTGACCGGAAGGGCCTTGAGCCCCATGAGCGAGAAGACGATGCCCGACAGGGCGAGGGCCGACCAGCCGATGAGGTAGTAGAGGGCCGAGCGGAAGCCCTGGATCAGGCGCACCACCGCGCAGACGATGACGGCCACCGGAAGGATCAGCGCCATATAGTGCGAGAGCGAGAAGGCGACCTCGTTCCATCCTGCCAGGCCCGTTATCGAGACGACGGCGCCGAGGCAGGCGAGTATGGAGACGGTGGTATAGAGCGCCAGGCTCCCCTCCTTGAGCCGCAGGAAGAAGAGCGTGAAGACGGCGCCCCAGGTGAGCATCGCGCCGGCGTTGAACCAGAGCGCCAGCTGGTCGAAGCCCGCGTGCGGCCCGAAGAAATACTTGGCGTGCCCCTGCACGTAGAACATCCAGAGTCCCGCCGCGCCGATGTAGAGGACATAGAAAAGGTAGGCGGAATCGCGCAGCGAGAAGAGGAGGAAGGTCCCGTAGAGAAGCATCGCCGCGAGGATGCCGTAGAGGATGCAGTAGGCGGCGATCTCGACGCTCTCGCCGCGGGCGTAGTCGATGGCGGGCGCCAGGACGAGATCCAGGCTCACGTCGGTCTGGCTGGCGAGGCGGAGATAGCAGGGCCCGCCTCCAAAGGCGCTCGCGGGCAGCTCGAAGACATAGTTGCGCGAACGCGGCTCGCCCCCGCGCTCGGCGGCCAGGGCGCCGGAAGTCAGCTCGGCGTAGCCGCCCCCCGCCTTAGGCACATAGAGTGCGGCGCGATCGAGGATGATGGAGAAGCTCGGCTTGACGACGAGGAGCCACTGGCGCGGGGTGACCTCCGCGCCGTCGGCGCAGGGTTGGGAACCAGCGAGAACCGCCTCGGGAATCGAAAAGCGGAGCCATGCGGCGGGAGCCTCGCGGCCCACCCACAGGAGGCGCCCGGCGGTTGGCGTGAAATGTTTGTCGAAGGCGCCGGAGGCCATGTCGGCGATGCCGAGGGCGGGGTCTGCGTCGAAGTAGAGATCGGCGCCCGCGCCGAGGTCGATTGCCGCGGGCGGGGCCTCTTTTGCGGCTTGGCCGGCACCGGGAGCGGCGCACAACGTCGCCGCGAGAACGAGCGACGAGAAAAAAAAGGCGAGGAGCTTTTTTGCTATCATTTCGTCCGCAAGTATATCCCAAAGGACTCCCCGCATAAACCGTTTGGGTAAGAAAAAGCCCCGCGGCGCGCGCCGCGGGGCTCTTATTTTTCGCGGGGAGCGGGGAAAGCGCCTGTCAAATCGAGGGCGCGTTCGCGAGGAGGTAGTCCTCGGCCGCCTTGCACCAGAGGCCGTCGTTGGCCGCCGTCAGGCGGGCGAGCTCGGCGTAGAAAGGAT